>JARRPY010000114.1:0-7673 GCA_037382425.1 Deltaproteobacteria bacterium | reverse complement strand
CACAATACCCGGCATGACGAGCGATAGGCCCGGTTTTTGAGATCTGAAGCGGCCCTGTACATGGTTTGATGATTCAGCATGACGAGTTTCTCTACCGTGTCTTTGAGCTTCAAAAATGCCTTGTGCGTTTTCTCAAAATACCAGGTTAGATTCCCTTCATACCGGGACCCCACAATCGGTTTCGCCCACAGGTCTTTGTAGGTGGCATATTGCGTTTCCAGGGTATGAATATAGTCCTTTTCACCGGCTATGGTGATGTTGTTCCGAACCACTTGTAGACCTTCCTGAAAGGTCTGGTCCGCTGATTGAATGATGGATCTTCCCTGGTCCCGTTTTCCGGAAAGCAGCAGCAGCACGCCACTGTCTTCTCTCTCCAGCGCCTCCATCATCTTCCTGCCGGCATCGATGCTTTTATAATTCTCATCCAGCATGGCCTGTGCCGATCGCCCCACAAATCGCAATTCATAAATGGACCATGCCCCCGCGATCACCAGCATCATGGTGAGAATCAGGAATCCGGACAGGATCTTCATCCTTAAACCCATTCTTCTACCTCCACATATTGTTCTGCACCATCTGAACCTTCACCTAGAAGAAGGTCGTTTGAGCTGAAATTCTATAGCTTCCGCTATGAATGGTCAAATTCTGTTTTGGGAAAAGGTTTTGGCAGTCAACAAGAAACGACGGCCGATCATAAAATTCCCCGGAAGGTGGGTTTGTTTTGAGGAGACTGTCTTAAAGCGGCTTGTGAAGATAACCGTTGATGTGCATATGTCACTGAATCCCTTGGACTTTTTAGAAGGACACACAGACGGGGAGACGCCCCTATTTTAGAGGGATGTGAGAAGGTCCGGCGGGAAATGGTTCCTTCCCATATGATCGCGGTGAATGGACACAACTCGAAAGTGCAAAGGTCCCGCAACATACGGCGCGCCCTAATGCGACGATATCTGTTGCCGGACCTTTGTGGCGAAAGAGATGTGAAACCCGTATATGCTCTGGTTCATCAAATCCCACGCTTTCGGCGATGCTGAACCGATGCCATGGCGCGTCGCATGTCGAGAATGGATTTCTTGAATCGGAACCAGTCCATAAACAGGCCTTCAAGCCCCACCACGGGTTTTTCCTGGTCACTCAAAGCCTGCCTCAACCGGTCCATGCCTGTAAGGAAGCGATTCAAATTAAAAAATGCCCGGTGAAGGCACTGAATAACACTGATATTGTGGCGCTTCCAATACCGCTGGCCCATAACATACGTATCTGAAAACAGGGTGCACAGATCCAGGTCAAGCCGCTTTATGTTCGCCTCAACATCTGCCAGATGGTCGTCCTGTTCGCCATCGGCGCATTTTTTGAAATTACTTGCGAAGGTCTTTAAGCTTTTTTCTGCCTTATCCACGTCGACCATGATACGGAAGACATTTCGCTTGAGTATGGGATGCATGTTCGATCCTCCTTCCTGTGGCTTGGGTACTGAGACGATGGATCTCCCTATACCGGGCATACTTGAGCCGGGACATGGGCCATTCCCCTTTAAAGTGGGGCACGGCTCATCATCTATCTCAAACCTTTCACTAGCCTTGCAGGAACATTACAATTCTGTAATGTTCGATTTTTCGCATTATCTTAGGCTTTTTATAAACAGGTTGTCTGGGTTCCTCGGCAGGGCGTGACAGGTCTCTTTTTGAAACCCGACTAAAACACTGTTATTGCGGTCTCAGGCGCCTCACTTCAGAATCAATTGAGAAACAGCCCCGTCAGCGCCCAGGGGGACAGTGTCCGCTGCCCGGGCATAGACCCGTTTGCCGGTTGTTTGGTGCCCAGGGGGCGTGACAAGGGCCACAAACCCATGTTGTAAGCGGCGTTTCAAAAAGAGACCGTAACGCCGCGACGGCGAGTAGCTAAAATGCTATTTTTTAGATTCGACGGAGAGCTTGGAATAAAAGGAAACTAATTCTCCGGCATGGCAGAGGAATGATGGCTGATAATCAGCCACTGGTTGCCATCCCAGCGATAGGTAAAACTGTAGCGGGCCTCGATCTCGGCGCCTGTGTTGGCGAAGCGGAAGGTATAGAGGCCGGAATCCACGGCCATGTTGTGATCTATATCGATCCGGCGCAGGGCGATCTCCCCAGAGGGTCCATCCTGAAGGAAGTGCTCAAAATAATCCACTTTTTCAGCGCGCGTGAGCCGGGGCTTGTTTGATGCCGTGGGGAGAAGAATGGACGCCTCAGCATAATTGTCCACGACTTTTTCCGGGTCACCCGTCTCTAATGATGCATTCCAACGATCAAACAAGGCGGCAATGTCCGCTTCTGTGGTCTTGGGAGGCGCTTTCGTGGACGATGGGCCTGTGGTGCATCCAGTCATCAAAAGTGAGCTGATGATGTCGAGTCTAAAAAATGAGGCGTTCATCTGTTCGGCTCCTTTTAATCGTTATGATTATCGCAGGCATACCTTTTATTTTATTCTTCCAACGTTTTTATGATTTCGCCCTTTTTTCCGTAGAGTTCAATCTTGGACACCTCGGCGAGCCAATAGTTCTTGACTCTCTCAATCTTACACGTCAGACGGACCAGGGGCGCGTTCGTTCCCTCGACTTCGCTAAAAAAATGAAACTTCTTTTCATGAATTTCCTGATGCCGTTTGAGTTCCGCCAACAGTTTCTGCTCCAACTTCTCCGAGAAAATGATAAAATTGAGTTGGCTGCTGTACAGATAGCTCGGGATGTGTCGCCCATGGATTTCAATATCCAGGCAATAACATCCCAACACATTGTTCGGAACGATCTCTTTTCCCAGTCTGGCCCTGTCCACCACGACGGTCTTGCCGTCATACGGTTCCGGTGAGTTCAGCAACCCCGGATTGTTGGCGGCAAGAGCCGATGAGACCGCGGCCAAGGTGGCAAACAGTAACACACTCAAAATGGAAATGGTTTTCATGGCTTCATCCTTTCTATGTTAAAATAGTAAGACAGGATGCCTCAAATGACAACAGAATTTCTGACGGCCGGCCTTTCTCAACACCGCGCCTGTGGATCCGTATCACGAGGGCTTATCCATCTCCATTTGATTGTAGAGGGCATTGAACACATCCGTGGACCTGAGGATTCCGACCACCCTCTTCCCCCGGGTGACCAGAAGGGACTGATGTCGTCCCATGACGATCTGGTGAATGGCCATGGTCAGCGAGTCACTCTCCTTCACCCGCTGATGGTCAGCAGGGGTATACATCACATCCACCACCTTGATTTTCTTGAGGGACTCTCGGATCTCCTTGAGCGGCCGCTCCCACAGATGAAACTGCTTTACTGCGGCTGAAATAAACGCCGAACTGAACCCGAACCGGCTCAAATCGATATCGGTTCCCATCTTCTGGTAATTGGGCTCCAGCGCCCGCATCATATCCACCTGGCTCACCTTGCCGACCACAACGCCCTCGTCATTCAGCACCAGCACGGCCCGGTGCCGGTAGGGGGAGTCTCCATGCATTCTGTTTTCACTTTCCAGAGCCCTCATGGCCTCCAACAGGGTTGCACTGCTGGGGACCGTCGCATATTCCGAGCGGGGGATCATCAAGTCCTTTACACGCGTCTTCCTGATCATAAATTGAGATTCTCCATCTATTCAGTTTTGGGGATCATGTCCCGATTCACGCATTCACACCTTTTCCGTACACCTCATGGGTGACGCCATCAAACCCCGTAGCGCTTAAGCGCGTCCATGATCTTCTCTTGGTTTTCCTTTTCCACGATAAGCATCTTTTTTTCTTTGGCCTTTTTAATTTTCTCTTTGAGCGCCTCTAGATCCGCCGGTTTTTCGATCAGATCCATGGCCCCCAGCTTGATGGCCTCCACGCCCTTTTCCACGGTGGCGTGACCGGTCAGCAGGATCACCTGGAGCTCGGGTCGCTTCTCTTTCATGTGTTTCAACGCCTCTAGTCCGTCCATGCCGGGCATCTGAAGATCCAGGATCACCGCATCGAACTGCTCTTTTCCCAGACGCTCGATGGCTTTTTCCGCCGATGTGGACGTGGCCACGTCAATACCGCGTGAGGTCAGCCTCTCGCTCATCACCTCCAGGAATTCGGTCTCGTCATCCACGAGCATAATTTTTTCTGCCATGATATCCTCCTGTTCGTCAAAAGAGATTGTTTTATGATGGCTGTTGTTAAGGCGTGCACCCTTATCCCATATCCAGCGGGAGCAGGATACGAAAACATCCCTGTTCGCTGTCCGCCTGGATCTGACCCTTTAGTTGGGCGGCGAGCCCGGCGGCGGCGGGACCCAATTCCATATTCCCCGGCTCAGCATCAAACCCGTCTCCCGACAGCCACAATGCGGCGCCGTCCCCTACTTTTTCACACCCGAGGACGATGGATTTATCTTTTCCCGGTTGCTGCATCAATTTATCCAGACAGAGCCAAGTCAGGTTCATGATATAAAAGGCGGACGTACCGACCCTGATTGATGTCCCGGGCGAACGAACTTCCAACCGCACCTCCCTGTTGTCCGCCGTTCTTCTGGCGAGCGCCGTTACCAGTAAGAGAACCTCGTCCAGGTCCGCAGTTTGCCAAAAAACATCCACGCTGTGGGCAAACCGGTTCATATTTTTTATAATGACGTCGCTCATGGATACCTGGGTCTTGATGGAACCTGCCAGACGCATGAGGCGTTCAGGGTCCAATTGCCGGCCTTTTTCAGCCATACGCACGAAGTCTTGCAGGAGCCCGGCCTGCTCATTGATGATCGCCATGCGGTTCTTGATTTCATGGGATATGGAAGCGGTAACCGCACCGAAAAACTTGAGCCCCGTTTCCGCCGTCGTATCACTCGTGACCGTTTTCTTTGTCTCTTCCACGCTTCACCTCATCAATCTTGGCAATCAAATCTGAAAGCTTCAGCGGTTTCATCAGGTAATAGCTTGCCCCGGCTTCCGCAGCGCCTGCCATAAATTCCTCTGTGGAGCCGTGTCCAGTGAGAAAAATGAATTTCATGTCCGGACAGTTCTCCTGAAGTATTTTCTTCAACGCAATGCCGCTGACCTTGGGCATCTTGACATCCAGTACCGCCAGGTCGTAACAGCCTCCTTTTGTCTTTTCCACCGCATCCTCCGGTCGGCTGACCCATTCGGTGTCGAAACCTCTTAAATTGAGCCTTTCCGCCAGGGTGCTGACGAATTCCACTTCATCATCTACCAGTAAAAGCTTCATAGCCCCCCCATCCCCTCTTGTTCACAGCCCTTTACCTCTCCCGGCCACCGAGTCGCATGTACGGGCAGTCTCACGGTGAAGGTTGTACCGATTCCGACTCGGCTGTTCACCCCGATAGTGCCCCCCAGTTCCTGGATCAGCCGGTAGGTAATGGACAGGCCCAGTCCGGTGCCCCCCTTGCTGGTCTTGGTGCTGTAAAACGGTTCAAATATCCGTTCGAGATCTTCTTCAGGTATACCATAGCCGTCATCGGTAAAGAGAATCTCCACACACTTTTTTCCGACCATGCGGCCGGTGACATCGAGCCGTCCCTCTTCCTGGACCGCGGCGAATGCATTTGAAATGAGGTTCAGGAAGATCTGCTGGAGCTGGCCCGGATCACTTTCGATTTCCGGCACATCCTCATCAAAGTGGACATCCAAATGGATGCTCCGGTACTCCGCCTCCTTTTCCATAAATCCGAGCACTTCCTGGACAATTTGCTTCAAATCCACCTGTTTGATCTCCGCCTCCGAGTGTCGCGCAAAATTGAGGAGGCGGCGGGTAATGCCGGAGCACCGTTCCACTGACTTGAGAACGGCATCGATGAGGCCCATGAGTTTCTCATCCTTTTCATAGTCTTCACTCAGTGCAAATAGATCTTTGATGAGCCCGGCCTTTTCGTTGATAATGGCCAGGGGATTGTTGATTTCGTGGGCCACACCCGCTGAAAGTCTTCCCAGGGAGGCCAGTTTGTTGGCATATTCGGCCTTTTGCATGGCCGCAACGCGATGCTGCTCAGTCACATAAATCTGGTTCACCAGATAAGTGATCCCTCCCAGCAGCACCAGGAGGATGGCCACCACTGAAATGCTTAGAAAAACGATGATCTGGTTCCGGCCGTGTCTCCATGAGGCCATGAGATGGGCCTTGTGCTTCACAATCATCAGGATAAACGGCGAATGAGGAATATAGGCATACCCCAAAATGAGGGGCTCCCCTTCTTTTGTATGAATGACCTCGACCTGACTCCTGTCCGAGTATGCGGGCACCGGGAGGTTGATCCGGTCCAGCACGTTTCCGTGAAATCTCGATTGGGTCTGTAGCGTCTGGCCCTCATTGATGACAAACGCATCTCCCTCCCCACCGATCTCTACACCGCTGAGAAGCGCATTGAATCGAGCGGTGTCCAGAGTGGCCCGAAGCACGTAAAACCTGCCGCCCGGCACATCGTGTTTCACGGCAATGACCATGTGCGGAACGTCTCGAAAGCCCCTGAACACATCGCTGATGAATCCGCCCTTCTCCACCACCTCTTTGAATCCGCTGGTCTTGCTGTAGTCCATTCCATGGAGATCATAAGGCCCGGCATAGGAAACCTGTATCCCCAGATCGTTGATGACCCCCAGGTCTACAAAGCCCCCGAAGCTTTTTTTCAGGCTCTTGAGGACCCAGTCCAGATGCCCCGGCGCGGTCAGGGCGTCGAATTGCTCGTTCATGTTGACAAAGGCGAGCGCGGCCTTGCGTTCAGCCAGAAAATTGTCGACACTCCGCCTCGTGTTGGACACCAGACGGGCGGTTCTGAGAAGAATTTCCGATTCCGTGGCCGAACGGGTTACCCGATAATCCACCACCGCCAGCACCACGAGCGGCACGAGCGCAACGATCAGACTCAAGAAGACCATCAGTTGCCAAATCTTCCTGAAATCGAACCGCTGACGGCCCGGACCACTGGTCTTGTCCACGTGATCCCAGAACTTGGGTTTGATGTATGCAACCAGATCCATGGATGCTGGATTCCTATCCTTTAATGCCTGATCCCAGTTGGTTTAAGGCCCGTCGGTGAAAATAGCGCCGTGCGTTCCTATTTTACTTGGCCCTGTTCTGTTTCATCTTTTGGTTGGCCCGATTCAATGTATCGGTCAGCACATCAATATCCACCGGCTTCTGGAGGTACGCAAAGGCGCCCAACTCCATGCAGGTTTCCCTGTCCTTTTCAGTGCCGTGACCGGTCAGGATAATGACCTCCACTTCCGGGCGGGTCGCCTTGGTCTTTCGGAGGACCTCAATCCCGTCGATACCGGGCATCTTGAGATCCAGGATCATCACCTCCGGTTCATCCTTATCCAGGATGTCCAGTGCGGTCTCCCCGTCATACGCCACCGCAGAGTCCAGATCCCGCATGAGGAGGCGTTCGGAAAGCGTATGGACAAATTCCCGTTCGTCATCCACCAAAAGGAGTTTGGGCACGTCAAAATCGAACTTGCGGTAGATATCCGCTCGATGAAAGCCTTTCCCGATGCGCGTTTCAACAGATGTGACACCCGGTACCGTGGTCACGATGTCTTTCAATTCTTCCTCAAGCCGATTCAGCATGAGGACGTTCTCATTAATGGTAATGGTGATTTTTCCATCCCGGGCACTGACCTCCACATTGTGCCCTTCCTTGGCCAGGGCGACTCGGGCCTTTGCCGCCAGGATAT
>JARRPY010000113.1:0-7684 GCA_037382425.1 Deltaproteobacteria bacterium | reverse complement strand
CCGAAGCGCATCCGAAGCACCTTTTCCTCCCTCGGCGTCAATGTGGTAAGGACCCGCCGGGTTTGCTCGGCCAAGCCGAAATTGACCACCGCATCACCGGGGGACAGGATGTTCTTGTCTTCTATGAAATCGCCCAGGTGACTGTCCTCCTCTTCGCCAATGGGCGTTTCGAGGGATATGGGTTCTTTTGCGATTTTCAAGACCTTCCTGACTTTTTCCAATGGGAATTCCATCTTCTCGGCGATTTCTTTGGAGGTGGGTTCGCGACCGTGTTCCTGAACCAGGTATCTGGACGTCCGCATGAGTTTGTTGATGGTTTCGATCATATGAACAGGGATTCGGATAGTCCTAGCCTGATCCGCAATGGCCCTTGTGATGGCCTGTCGGATCCACCAGGTGGCATAGGTGCTGAATTTGTACCCGCGCTGGTATTCAAATTTGTCCACGGCTTTCATCAGGCCGATATTTCCTTCCTGAATGAGATCGAGAAACATGAGCCCCCGGTTCGTATATTTTTTTGCGATGCTCACTACCAACCTCAAATTTGCCTGAATCAGTTCGGCCTTGGCTTTGTTTGCCTTTTGCAAACTCCCCTCGACCTTCTTCAATTTTGCCTTCAGTTGTCTCGGTGTCATGTTGGAACGTTCTTTGGCGTCTTCGATCACGGCCAGAGCTCTGTCCGCTTTGACTTTCAGCAACATCAATTCACTCTTCTTCAGGCCGAGGGATTTGACCGCGAAATTGTCCTTGGCTGTTTTAGGAAGTTTTGTCACACACTTGTTCAGATAAGAAATGGACTTCCCCCCCGCCTGGAGCATGCATTCCGCTACCTCCTTCTCTGCTGCTTCCACCTCTGCCACAAGTTTGCGAAACTTTGCCAGCATGAGTTCAACCTGCAATTTCTCGAGGGTAAAAGAGCCGGCTAGCCCCATAATTTTTTTCTGATCTCTTTTCATTTCGGCAGCCCGCGCCTTTTTCTTTTTTTCTGACAGACGACCTTTTGCCTTTTTTCGTCGTTTAAGCCGAAGGCCATCATTGAGTTCTTTCATCTGTTCAATGAGGTTTAACAGAGATTCCTTTCTTTCTCCCATGTGGGCATAGCTGTCGTCATCTTCCAGATCATTGATGACGTCCTTCAACTTTACCTCATCCGCCTTGAGCTCTTCTCCCACATCGATGATATGTTCGACACCCACGGAGCATATGAGGAGCGTTTCAAGCGCCTCCTTTTCACCCGCCTCGATTCTCTTGGCGATCTCCACCTCTCCTTCTCGGGTTAAGAGAGAGATGCGTCCCATCTCCCTGAGATACATCTTGACAGGGTCCGAGCCCCGGGAGGAGGTGTCGGACAACTCGAAAGAGGTCGTCGCCTTGTTTTCTGCTTCAGCGGGTTTTTTCTTGTTCTTCCTGTCTTTTTCAATTTTATTTTTGGCCGCTTCATCAATGACCATGATGTCCAGTTCTTCGAACATCATCATGAGGTCGTCAATATGTTCTTCCGAAGAGACCATTTCATCAGACAGATCATCGTTTAACTCTTCAAAGGTGATATACCCCTTGTTTTTTCCATTATCGATGAGTCGCTTGAGACTCAGCATGTCATTGTCGTTATTCTTATCCATCGAATTACCTCCCAGAAGCTTCTTTCTCTGTATAGGGCCCCGCCAGACCCTCCGCCTTTAATCTTAAAAGCTTATTCATCGCCGCAGGGTCTCCCTGTGCTTGCTTGAATGAGTCCGAAATTTTCCGGTTGTATGCTTTTGTCGCTATATCTTGAATGGCGTGATCGACTTCCTGGTCCGAATAAATAGATTCGGACACCAGTATTTCCCTGTATTTCACCCGCATCTCCTCTCTGTCGAGACGCGCTTCGAGTCGTTCGGGTATAATTTGACCCTCACTGCGATAGGTGTCAAATATGGTGGACACGATGTCGGCCACAACGGGATCGGCCAGCAGGGTATGACACTCACAGTCCATCAGTGGCTCAATACTTTGAGGGTGGTGGGTCATTAGATTCAGCACCTGAACATCCCCGATATGCGCTTTCACCCGAGCGGCTGAGACCCCTTTACGGATGCCGCGCTCAAAGGAATCCGTGGAAAGGGTTTTTTCGAATCGCTCGAGTTCGGCCAATACCACATCTTCCCTTATGCCGATTCTGTGGGCGATCCCACTGGTGTACAGGGAACGCTGAGCCCTGTTGAGCACCTTCAAGAGGACCGGTATGATCTCTTTTAAAATGGTGATTTTCCCCTCGATGCCCTCCCCGGCAGCCCCCAGTTTCTGATCCAGATAAAAATCAAAGAGCGTTGGAGCGTTCTCCAGTATTTCTAGAAAGGGCGGGAGGCCCTTTTCTCTCAAAAACGTGTCGGGGTCATGCCCATCGGGTAGGACCACTGCACGTGCGGAAAGGCCTTCATTCAAGAAAAGCGGCAGGCTCTTGAGTGCCGCTGTCCGCCCGGCCACATCCGAATCAAAGACGACGATGGCTTCCTTGGCATATCCTTTGAGTTTTCGGATATGGTCCCCGGTCAGCGCGGTGCCCAGCGTGGCCACGGCCTCGTTTAGTCCATACTGTCTCAGGGCCAAGAAATCGAGATACCCTTCGGTAATGACCACCCGACCCGATTCTCTAATGGCCTTGAAGGAGGCATGCAGCCCATAGGGGATTTCTCCCTTCTTGAAAATCAGGGACTCCGGCGAGTTGAGGTATTTGGGCAGAGAATTATCAAGGACCCGCCCGCCGAATCCTGTGACCTGTCCCCTCAGATTGAAAATGGGAAACATCACGCGGCCCCTGAACCGATCGTAATACCCGCCATTTTTCTTGGGGATGAGCAATCCCGCCTCCGCGGCCACCTCGGGGCGGATTTTTTTCCGATTTAAATGGGTATAGAGGCCGTCCCAACGGCTGGAGCCATAGCCCAATCTGAATTCATCTATGATCTGATCCGGAATTCCCCTTTGCTTCAGATAATCCGCGCCCGGTTTTCCCTGTCTTGGATTTTTCAGCGTCTGTTGATAGTAGGTGGCGGCTGTTTCGTTTGCAGAGAAAAGGTGTTTCCGCAATTCGCTCTTCTTTTTCTCCTGAGCCGTGGAAATCGATTCCTTAATGGGGATATGGTATCTCTCTGCCAGGTCGCGCAGGGCCTCGGGAAACGTATAATTGTGATATGCCATCCAGAAGTCGAAGATATCGCCGCCCTTCTTACATCCGAAACAGTGGAACATCTGACGTTCCCTGTTCACCGTAAAGGAAGGGTCCTTTTCTGCATGAAAGGGGCAAAGACCGGAAAAATTCTTCCCCGTCTTCTTGAGCTGGACAAATTGGCCAATCAATTCCACGATGTCTGCTGCACGCCGTATTTCTTCTTTTGCGGACTGATCGGTACTCATTTCTGTTCCCTAAGGCCACTTCCCCGGCGGTTCCGGGCCGGTCCACGCACCGGATTCGGAAACACGATAAGGCTTTGTGGGCGCCAGACACCAGAATTCTTTGTGTGTAAAGTCAGCAGGTATCTCTCGGCATATGTTGCGCCCATCGATGCATTTGAGGCTTGAGGGTCCAAGCCTTCTGATTGAACCAAGAAACAGGGGGCAGACCTGGAAAGTGTATGTTTCAAGGTATTGTATACCGCAATCGGGTATATTTGTTCCATCATGCCAGTGCGCACGCCCGCGGTTCGGGTGGAGGGTCGCTCTCTCAATGCATGAAGGTGGTTTGGGGTAATCAAGCGTTCGATTTATGAACTCAACAGTCTTTTGGCGATCTCGCTGACCGTTTTGCCCTGGGCCTGTCCCGACATCTTGGCCATTGCCGCTTTCATCACCCTGCCCATGTCTTTGGGTCCTTGGGCAGAGAGGTCACCAATGATCTCTCTCAACGTCGCTTCGATCTCTTCCTCGGTCAGCTGTTTGGGAAGATATTCGTATAGGATCGCCACCTCTTTTTCTTCCTTGGCGGCCAGGTCCCCGCGTCCTCCCCCCCTGAATTCTCCCGCAGCCTCTGTCCCTTTTCTGACGAGAGAGCCGATGACCGACTGGATCTCATCGTCCTTTAATTCACGACCCTTTTCCACCTGCAGGTTTTTCATGGCGGCGCGGAGCATCCTCAGGGTGGATAGACGAATTTGATCCCTGGCCTTCATGGCGGCCTTCATGTCCTGAGCGATCTTTTCATTGAGCGACATGGATGTACACCCCTCTAAATCGGTGCCGATATGACAAAGATAAAAAACCCAAACTTTCAGTATATGACATTCGACAGAAAAGTCAAGCAGTAAAATTACTAGGCCGACTCCGCTCGGGGCTTACATGCCCGGATGGCTTGTTTCAGGTCAAGACTCCCGTCATACAGCGCACGTCCGGTGATCATGCCCATCACCCCGTCGGCTTCTAAGGGGACGATGTTGAGTACGTCTCTAAGGTCTGATATGCCGCCCGAGGCGATGACTGGGAGATCCACTGATTTGGCGAGGGCCCGGGTGGCGTTTATATTACAGCCGCTTCGCATGCCGTCTCTTTGGATATCGGTGTAGATGATGGCGGCCAGCGGCTCGTTCTGATACTGTTTGGCCACGTCAACGGGGGTGAGGGACGTCTCTTGAGTCCATCCTTCTACGGCCACGCGATTCTCTCTGGCATCGATACCTAAGATAATCCGTCCGGGATACGTGTTCGCGGCTTTTCGGACAAATGGGGGGTCCTTATGGGCCACGGTTCCCAGAATCAGATAGTGTAGACCAAGATCGAAGTAGGCCGTCAAGGTTGTCATATCCCGTATGCCTCCCCCCAGTTCCACGGGGATGGGAATTGCATCGAGGATTCTCTTTATGACCGCCTTGTTGACGGGACGTCCTTCCACTGCGCCATCCAGGTCCACCAGATGAAGCCGTTCGGCACCGAACTCGAACCATTTGAGCGCCATTTCCTCCGGAACGGCGGAGAAGACGGTTTCTTCGCTCATACGGCCCTGTCGCAGTCGAACGCAACGCCCGCCCTTGAGATCAATAGCGGGGATAATGAGCATTCCTTATTTTTCCTTAGGGTTTTTGGACTGGCCCGGCATTTCGCTCAGCATTTTGTCCAGCCCGATGATGGCCAGCTTGCCCGCAGTCAACCAGCGGCCGCTGCTCTTCAGGTACGTGTCGAAATCGAAAAGGTTTTCAAAGAGGGACCGTTGCGTCTTGTTAAAATTCCGACGCCACATCACCGATCCGTCTGAGGGGTTCACCAGATAGAGGTCGAAGGCCACTGATGCGGCCCGTTTTACGGCAAAATCCGTCCCTTCACGCTCACGCCATCTATAGATATAGCCGGACAAAACGGCATCCGCGCCGAAGCTATTTCCGATCTTCTGTAGGATCTCCACCGCGGGCATGCCCACGTCTTCGTCGGACCGCAGAATATTCCCCATCACTCCACGGGCCTGTCCGGGGGGAATAAAGTCCCATTTTCTCTGGGAAATCAATCGATTGAAAAGCTCATCCGTCAATCCCTCAACCGCAAACCGGGGCACCGGATAGGACATAAGAGCCGACCCTGTGACCGGGTTCAGAAAGACCTCGGGCGCATCCCCTTCCGGAATGGCCGCTTTGAATCCCACCACGGCCACCCTTTGGATCTGAGGGGCCGTATCGGTGTCGGTTGTCGGGCGAGGGGTGCGGGGGGTACAGCCGACAATTGACGCGGCGAGAGTGAGGATGGCCAACAGGGAGAAAAAGAGCGCGAGACGTTCCGTAACCTTTTTCATCATAAGTGATCCGCTGCTTAAAAAACGCCTTTTGTGGTGGGCAAATCCCCGTCGAGACGGGTGTCCATGGCCGTGGCATGATCGAGTGCCTTGCCAAAGGCTTTAAAGACAGCCTCTGATGCGTGATGGGGTTCATCGCCGAACAACAGATCGATGTGCAGGGTAATCCCTGAGTGAATGGTTAAGGCCCTGAAAAATTCCCGGATAAGACCGATGTCAAATTCGCCGGACCGGGACTGATCCAGGGGAACCCGATAGGCAAGGAGCGGACGATTGGAAATATCCAACACGACTCTGGCGAGCGCCTCATCCATGGGCACATAGGCTTCCCCGTATCGCCGAATTCCCCCCCTATCGCCCAGTGCGGTCTCAATGGCCTGCCCGAGACAGATCCCGAGGTCCTCCACCGTATGATGGTCATCCACTTCTGTATCGCCTTTGGCCTCAAGGTCCAGTGTCATAAAGCCGTGTGATGCCATAAGCGTCAGCATATGGTCCATGAAGGGGATGCCGGTATGGATGGTGGAAGGTCCCCTGGTGTCGAGATTGAGCGTCAGAGAAATCTCCGTTTCTTTGGTTTTCCGATCTATGCTCGCTTCTCGATTCATGTGTGGTCTTTGTGGTCCTGGCAACCTATCGGGCGATGAGACCCGGTGGTGTGAGAAGAAATTTGGAACAGCGCGAATTGTGGTGGAGATGAGGGGATTCGAACCCCTGACCTGTACGTTGCGAACGTACCGCTCTCCCACCTGAGCTACACCCCCACGTAGTATGCGGTTCAGCCGTTTTTCTTTTTTAGGACTTAACCTTTTATTATAATTCTATTTTGGATTAAATCAATACCTTTTTCAACATAGGTGTTTCAAAATGATTTGACATCAAGCCTGTTTGTGATAAAAATGTACCATTTACCTCTCCCATGCCCCCGTAGCTCAGGTGGATAGAGCACCAGATTCCTAATCTGGGTGTCGTGCGTTCGAGTCGCGCCGGGGGCACCAAGTAAAATCAGCAACTTACCATGTGACGGCCAAAACATCCCATCCTCAGGATGCCGTCTTGGGTCCAAGAAAATATTTTAAAGATGAAAAATTTATGCCGGATCGAACGGTCAGAGTGTTAAGGCTTCTGTCCCTGGAGGTCCGGCCTCAAACCGAATGTTAGATTCTCCGCCACCAAAGAGGCTCGTGAGAATTATTTTTCTGGAAGATTAGAAGGAAACCTAACCTCGAAAGACATTGAAATCGTGCTGGAACCGCTCTCCTTGTTCGACCACTTGCGTGTAATCTATGTCGGCCTCCCATTTTGTGCAGAATACCACAAATAAGATCTTGCCTTCCAGTCTCATTCTGCTCAATGAAATGACATCATTCAGCGAGCTTCTACGTTCAGAGAGAATCTTATGTTTTGGTATGTGGCTTGAAAGCAATCTGACAATTTCCTCTCCATTTCTACCTCTCAAATATCTTGACTTTGGGGGGCGGATAAAAAAATAGTCACAACCTGATGCCACAAGCGCTGAGATTTCTCTAAGGAAGTTTTCTTGCCTATTTCCAATTGAACTCAAGACACCCACAATCTTGTCAAATCCCATACCCTCTTTTATCTTCTTTATTACGGCTATTTCCCTTCTATAGGACTCCGGGTTCTTGGAACGACCGAGTAAAACCGTCTCCCCGTTGAAGGTCAGCAGACAGAACCTGTTTATATTGTCGTAAGGGCTTGTGCCAAATTCTTTGAGCGTTTTCAGTACACTTTCCTTTTTTACTCCGATGAATTTTTTCATTCCTTGCCATGCTGCCAGAGCCGCCATCACATTGGCAATGTTATAGTCCAATAGTCCGTTAAAGGTTATGGGGAGATCTTTGACGTCGATGATTCGTTTCTCGATGCCGGTTATCTTCTTGTATATCGACATTCCCTTCAGAAAAA
>JARRPY010000112.1:0-14054 GCA_037382425.1 Deltaproteobacteria bacterium | reverse complement strand
CTCTGTGAGAACGAATCGCGGCCTCACCCAACTCCAGCATGTCTCCTAGAGAGACAATGAGTCTTTCTCCTTCCCCCACCAACGATTGGATGGCGTCGAGCGCGGCTTTCAAAGAGGACGGATTGGCGTTGTAGGTATCATCGACCAGGGTGACGCCGCCTGGAAACGCCCGTATCATGAACCGCCCGTCCATCCCCGGGTAGGCCGCCAAACCGTTAATAATGGTTTCGGGATCCTCCCCCATCCCGAAACCCACTGCCGCGGCGGCCAGTGCGTTGGAGACGTTGTGCCGGCCCGGGATTCGAAGGCGGGCCGGCCAGGCATCATGATCGTAAACGAGGGTAAACCGAACGCCTTCTTTACCCAATTCCTGGATGCCTGTTGCGCGGACGTCATTTTCCATTTTGTACCCAAAGGTCAGCTTCCGCAGATCACCCTGGCCGGCCGCTTTCATCAGTCGGACGTCATCCCCGTTGAGGACCATGAGGCCACTGGGCGGCATTTCATGAATCATCTCACACTTGGCACGGGCCACTCCGTCGAGGTTGACCAGCCCTTCTAAATGGGCCCGTCCGATGTTGATAATGGCGCCGATGTCCGGCGCCGCAATGTTGGTTAGCCGGCCGATTTCTCCCGGCCGATTCATGCCCATCTCCAGAATCGCCCTGTCGTGTCCGTCCGTGAGGCGCAGAAGCGTGAGCGGGAGGCCGATCAGGTTATTAAAATTCCCTTCATTTTTGAGCGTCTTATGGCGCACTCCAAAAACGCCGGCGACCATTTCTTTTGTGGTGGTTTTACCTGAACTGCCGGTAATCCCCACCACCTTTGCCCGGTGTTGACGGCGCCACCAGGCTCCGAAATCGCCCAGGGCCTGAAGGGTATCATCTACGGCGATGAAATCGGGCCCATCCTCCGGGATTTCGTGGTCCGCCGCTCGGCGCGCGCCTTCGGCCTCCCACCATCTCTTGGATACCACCGCCCCCATGGCACCCTTTTGGAGGGTGTCAAAGACAAACTGATGACCGTCATGGCGGTTGCCGGTGAGTGCCCAGAAGAGCCCTCCGGAGATGATGCGCCTTGAATCGGTGCTGATCCCGGTGAAGGCGGCTCTCGAAAGCCCGTAAACCACTGTCCCGTCAACCGCATCGAGGACCTCCCGGGTCGTCAGTTCCCCCCATCGGGCCGGCATTTATCTCTCCCCCACGTGTTGGGTGCGTTGGGCCGGGGCCCGCGGGTGATCGATCCCATGATCTGATCGGTCGGATGCCGCATTCGCAGCCACCACTCGGTCATCGAAGGGTCTTTTTTCCCCTCCGATGATCTGGTATGTTTCGTGGCCCTTCCCGGCGATCAAAACACCGTCCTCCTCCTCGGCCATCCTTGCCGCCAATGAGATGGCCCGCTTCCGATCCAACTCCAACCTGTAGTCCTTGAGGCCGGATTCAATGACGCCTTTTTCGATCTCCTCTGTAATGGCCAAAGGGTCTTCTGTTCGCGGATTGTCCGAGGTGATCACCACGACGTCACTGAATCGTCCGGCAATTCGACCCATTTCCACCCGTTTGCCTCGATCCCTGTCCCCCCCGCATCCAAAGACGGTGATGACGCGTCCTGTGATGTGTTTTCTCATGGCCTGGATCGCCTTTGAGAGGGCATCGGGCGTATGGGCATAATCCACCACAAAGATTCCGGAACCGGTATGGGGTACGCGCTCCATTCGGCCGGGAACGCCGCCGAGGCTATCGATGCCCGAAGAAATGGTCCTCAAGGGCACCCCGAGGGCGAGCGCGGCCGTGGCGGCCGCCATAATGTTATACATATTGAAATCCCCCATCAGACGGGATCTGATTTCCATGCTTCCTTCAGGGGTGTGTAATGTCGCGGTCATCCCTTCCTTAGAGCATTTGACATCTTCTGCCCGGACGTCGGTTTTCTGTTGCATCCCATAGGTCATTACCGGCGCCTTTGTGGCCCTTTTGAGTGCGCCGCCCATGGGGTCATCCAGGTTCAGTACGGCGAAGGATCTCTTTGTGCCATCCCTCCTGGCCAGATCCTTGAACAGGCGGGCCTTCGCCTCAAAATAGGCCTCCATGGACCGGTGATAATCGAGATGGTCACGCGAGATATTGGTGAACACAGCCACCCGGAAGGGGCATTCACGGGTCCGGCCCTGATCCAGGGCGTGGGAGGAGACCTCCATGATGACATCCGTCACCCCGCCGTCCCCCATGGTCCGAAGGGTGCGCATCAAATCGAGGGATTCCGGTGTGGTGACCCCCGCTTCCCACGTCTGACCCGGCATGCGGTAGGTGATGGTCCCGATCACACCGGGACATCGATGGGCCGCAACGAGGATCGACTCCAGAAGATAAGAGGTGGTGGTCTTCCCGTTTGTCCCGGTGATCCCGATAAGGCGCATACCCTCATAAGGTTCCCCGTAGAACCGCTTGGCAATTCGGGCGAGGGCCTCACGGGAATCCGGGACCTGAATCAGAGTTGGTGCGGACTCCTTCTTTGTGGCATCCGGTTGCGCATGGAATGACTCAAGATCGGCCTCCAAGACCACAGCAGTCGCCCCTTTTTGAAGCGCCGTTCTTACGAAGTCATGTCCGTCCACAGCGTATCCTTTGATGGCGACAAACAGGTCTCCCGGGGTTACTTTTCTGGAATCATAGGCAATCCCGTCTATCTTTCTATTCATATTGCCCTTGCAATCCGTTATGGGCAGTCCTTCTATGAGTTCCTTCAATTCCATGGACAGCGATGTTTTTCCTTAGGCATCCGTTCCCGGCCTTTCCCCAGTCACCGGCCCGGGGGCTCGAAACGAACGGTGACCGACTTTATCTCTTTAAGGGAAACACCGGGTTCGGGTTCTTGGGAAACGGCCAGTCCGGATCCTTTCAGGCATACCTGAAGCCCCAGTCCACGTCCCTTCTTGAGCACTTCCCTCATGCCCATTTTTGTGAAATCGGGGACCACCCCCTCACGAAGTTCATGGGCAATCCGTTTGACTTCCGGGACGGTGACGCTTGCTTCGACCCTCTTCATTGTCGGGATCGCGTCATCGACTCCTTCGGCATAGGCATCGGCGACCAGGCCGCGACTCGGGGCCACCCGTAAGTGGTTGAGGGCCCATGATCCCACTTTCCTGAAAACGGGACCCGCAACCAGCCCACCGTATGCAATGCCTTTCGGTTCATCGATCACCACCAGGATCACCAGTTTGGGATCTTCGGCCGGTGCGAAACCCACGAATGTGGCCACGTATTTTTGCCTCGAGTAGGCCTTTGTTTTGGGATCGACTTTCTGTGCCGTCCCCGTTTTCCCGGCCACACGATACCCTTTGATGGCCGCCCGCGGGGCGGTTCCCTCACTTCCCACGACACCCGTAAGAATAGAGGCTACGGCATTCGCCGTTTTGACAGAGATGACCTGTCGCACCACTTCGGGTCGGGTCTCTTTCACGGTTCGGCCCGATTCATCCACGATTTTCTTGACCACATAAGGACGCATGAGTTTCCCTCCGTTTGCGATGGCCGCCATTCCCATGGCAAGTTGCAGGGATGTGGTGCTCATTCCCTGGCCGAAATAGAGATTGGCCTGATCAATGGTCTTGGCGTTTTCCGGTCTCCTGATAAAGCCCCCCCTCTCCCCGAGTAGGTCTACCCCCGTTTCCCGGCCGAAACCGAATGCTTTTAGGGACTTGTAAAACCTGGCGTATCCCAGTTTCTGGCCAATCTTGATGGCACCGATATTGCTCGAACGGACCACAATATCCGCGACCGTCAGTGTGTCATACTCGTGCGTGTCATGGACCACTCTGCCTCCGACCCTGAAGCTTCCCTCTTCACAATCAAATTCGGTCAGGGGGGTCACCACACCTGCCTCCAGTGCCGCACACAACAGGAATGCCTTCATGGTGGAGCCGGGTTCAAAACAGTCGGTGACGGCCCGGTTTCTCCATGTGCGTGCACCAAATTTGGAAAACACATTCGGGTTGAATTGGGGCTCCACTGCCATGGCCAATATCTCACCGGTTTTCGGCGCCACCACCAGGCAGTGTCCCCCTCGGGCCTTTGCTTTCTCAACCGCTGAATGTAAGGCCTGTTGGGCCTTATATTGGATTTCCTTGTCTATGGTGAGGGTGAGATGGTGCACTCCATGGGCACCCGGATCGGCCGGCTTGCTGATGGCGAAGGGTCTCCCGAATGCATCTTCCATGCACACCAGTTTGTGTTGGGCCCCTCTGAGATACCTGTCGTATTTTCTTTCAAGACCTTCTAACCCCTGGTTGTCCGTGCCGGAAAAACCGATCAAGTGTGCCGCAATCTCCCGACCCGGATAGAAGCGCCTCGATTCCGTGGTGACCCCCACCCCTACCAGGTGGAGGCGATTCACCTCTGCGGTGAGCGCCGGGGAAATCCGCCGCTTTATCCATACGAAGGAACGCTTTTTCCCCAGCGCTTCGAGGATCTCCCGGGTGGGCGCTTTCAGCGCTTTTGAAAGCGCAACAGCGGTTTTCTTTTTATTGTCTATTTGACTGGGATGGGCAAAGACCGATCCGACCTGGATGCTGATGGCCAGCTCGTTTCCCTCTCTATCATAAATAAAGCCACGGTCGGGAGGGAGGCTGATGGTTGCAAAAATGCCTTTATCGGCGATTCCCTTGAGGTAATCATTCTCCACCACCTGGAGTTGGTAGGCCCGGGCCAAAATGGCCCCGAGACCCAACACAAAAAAGAGGGTGACGATATATACTCGGATGCGAATCCATTTTTTGTCCTTTACCTTCATTTCAGAACAATAATCTGATCGGGCGTCGGCTGCTTGAGATGAAACCGATGGGTTGCCAGTGATTCCAACCGCTTTGGCGAGGTTAACGTGGCCAATTCCAGCCTCAGTTTCCGGTTTATTTCCTTCTGTCTCATCTCTTCTTGTTGTAATTCGCTGAGGTCATAACCGATCTGGGTGGTCTCGAAGTTCGACCAGACATATCCGATGCCGCTCCCCATGAAGATGATCAGCATGAAGAAAAC
The DNA here is from genome assembly GCA_037382425.1 of Deltaproteobacteria bacterium. GTDB lineage: Bacteria > Desulfobacterota > DSM-4660 > Desulfatiglandales > Desulfatiglandaceae > JAIPDZ01. The sequence continues at coordinate 9,018 of JARRPY010000112.1, read as the reverse complement.
CAGAAAGACCTGTTTTCGGCTGAAGAGGACCCGTCTTTTTGAGCGAGTGTTTTTAATTCGAATACCGTTCTGGTTATTTCGAGATCCCATCATCCGCTTTACCTTTTCAGGCCTTGTCATGGCTAGATCCTCTCCGCAGCCCTCATAATGGCGCTGCGTGCTCTGGGGTTTATGGCGATTTCCTCTTCTTTCGGTTTGACGCCCTTTTTGAACAATCGCCTGAACTGGGGTGTCTTGTTGCATACGCAAACGGGAAAATCCGGAGGGCAGGTACATCTGCCCTCCCATTGAATCATCGCCTGTTTGACCCGCCTGTCTTCCAAGGAATGGTAAGAGAGGACGACGAGCCTTCCTTTCTCGGCCATCAGCGACGGGATCTTCTCGAGGAAGATATCAAGGTTTTCCAGTTCTTTGTTGACGGCTATTCTGAGGGCCTGAAATGTTCTGGTAGCGGGATGAATGGCCCTTTTTCGTTGCGACGTGGCGGATACGGATTCAATCAGAGTCGCTAACTGAGAAGACGTTTTAAAAGGGGCGTCAGCACGCGTGCGAACAATCGCCCTCGCAATGGGTTTCGCTCTCCTTTCTTCTCCATACTGTTTCAGTATGCGTTCCAGGTCTTCCAAGGACAGGGTGTTGACGAGATCACCCGCCGTTTGTTGTGCATCGGGGCCCATTCTCATGTCCAAGGGTTCCGTTCTGTTGAAGCTGAACCCTTTGCCGGATTTTTCCAGCTGATATGTGGACATGCCGAGATCCAGCAACACCCCGTCGATCTTTTCGATCCCAAGACGCTCCAGAATCACGTCAAGTTCTCTGAAATTTCCCTCGAGGCACTCGATGGATTCCGATTGCGAGGCCAACCGCTCCTTGGAGAGCCTGACCGCTTCCGGATCCCTGTCCAGGCAAATGAGACGCCCCTTCCCCCCGAGGTGGTCTAAGATGAGTGTGCTGTGTCCCCCGGAACCGGAGGTGCCATCCACATATATGCCTGCTGTGTGGTGAACCAAGCAGTCGGTCGCCTCATGAACCAGGACCGGTTGATGCGGATAAGCCACGGCGGATCCCTTTAGATCCTGAGTTCCGATAGTGACTGGCTTGCCTCGGGAAACACCTCCTTAACCCGTTTGAATTCCGCCTCCCATGTTTCGCTGTCCCATATTTCGAACCGCTTGAGTTGACCGGCTAAGACCACCTCTCTTTTAAGCCCTGCATCATTTCTCAGATTTTGAGGGATGGTAATTCGCCCGTTTTTGACTGTACATTCCTCGGCGCCGGAGATATGGGCAGGCATTGGTCGATGCACTATATGATGTGATATGAGGCCGAATCCCCTGGTTTCGCAGGGTAAAAGGAGGTGTACAACAAACAGGCGAGTTTAAGCGAAAAGCGAAATCGCGATGGAGATGAGATAGAAAGTGAGAAAAAGAAGGTTCAGTACCAGCCCTGAATAGGCATAATCCCTATCCCCTAGCGTTTCAATGCGTTTAATAGACCTGAGTGACAGGACAATTCCCGCCACAAGAATGACCGGATTGACGACCAGGTACCATGGTGAATAGACATTGGCCTGTACCCCCGGGCCCGCTCCGAGCAGAAGGGCGGCCGTAATGCCGGCTGCCAGGAATGGACATAAAAACCCTAGAATGGCCAGATGGTTGGCTTTTCTGAATTCGAAAAATGACATCGTCGTGAGTCCTTCGAAAAATATTACCGTACACGATCGTGCCTTGAGTATCAAGGACGGGATGCACCTTAAATCATAAACGCTTTACGTTACCCGTAACCGCATGATGGAGGAAATGATGAGTGCAGAAGGTAAAAAAATGATGATTCTGGTGGAGGAGATGGTCAATGACCTGGAGTTCTGGTATCCCTACTATCGGCTCAAGGAGGCCGGGTGCGAGGTCACGGTGGTGGGGAGTGGGAGTGCCGAGGAATATAACGGAAAATCCGGAACAAAAGTGACCCCCGATGTGAGGGCCGCCCAGGTATCGTCAGGGGATTTCGACGGCGTGATTATTCCGGGGGGCTATGCCCCGGATCTCATGCGTCGGTATCCCGAGATGGTCCGATTGGTAAAGGACATCTATGATGCGGGGAAGGTGGTGGCCGCCATATGTCATGCGGGGTGGATGCTCGCATCGGCGGAAATCGTGAGCGGCCGCACATTGACGTCCTTCTTCGCCATCAAGGACGATCTGGTCCATGCCGGTGCCCAATGGGTAGACCAGGAAGTGGTCGTGGATGGTAAACTGATCACCAGCCGAAAACCGGACGATCTCCCTGCCTTTATGAAGGCCGTCTTAGGGGCACTCTAAAAAGGCCCTCGACTCATCTGTGGCGCTTTGCCCCACCGAACTGAGGCAGATTGAAAAACCTTACCCACCTTCCCGCCCGGGGAGGTATTGACAATCCGCAGATCAGATCCTAATAATCTACGCGAAAAAAAGGATCAATGGGAAATCCCCGAACCCTGTTCAGGAGGTCTAATATCTTATGAATATTCAGGAAATCACGCAAGAGGTGGAGCGCCGGAGCCTCGTTTTGAGGCGGATTGTGGAGGGTATGGAACGAATCGTGGTCGGGCAGCGGCATCTCATGGAACGGCTGCTCATCGGCCTTTTATGTGAGGGGCATATATTGCTGGAGGGACTTCCGGGATTGGCCAAGACCACGGCGGTAAAGGCCCTCGCCGCCACTATCAACACGTCCTTTCAGCGGATCCAGTTTACCCCTGACCTCCTTCCGGCCGATATCCTGGGCACCCAGTTTTATCGTCCGGACACATGTACCTTCGACATCAAACAGGGGCCCATCTTTCACAACATCATCCTCGCCGATGAGATCAACCGGGCACCGGCGAAAGTCCAGAGCGCGCTCCTGGAGGCCATGCAGGAACTCCAGATCACCATCGGGGAGCAGACCTTCCACTTGGGAAAGCCTTTCCTGGTCCTGGCCACGCAGAATCCCATCGAGCAGGAGGGGACCTATCCGCTTCCCGAGGCGCAGATTGACCGGTTTATGCTGAAGGTCAAGGTGGATTACCCCTCTCTAGAAGAAGAGAAGGAGATTATGAGCCGTGTACATCAGGGGACGGCGGAAGCGGAGGCGGGGGGTATCGAGTTTTCCCAGATCGCCTCGGCCAGTCGGATCATGCGATCCATCCATATGGAAGAGCGGCTCATGGATTATATCCTGAAACTCACCCGGGCGACGCGGGAACCGGAGGCATTCGGTTTGGATATCGGCCCCATGATCAGCTACGGGGCCTCACCTCGGGCCTCCATCTGGCTGGGGCTGACCGCCCGGGCCCATGCGTTTTTGAGTGGTCGGGGGTACGTCACCCCCCAGGACGTGAAATCCATGGCCCCGGACGTCTTGAGGCACCGGATCATCCTCAGCTACGAGGCCGAAGCCGAGGAAAAGACCACCGATGAGGTGATCCACGTCCTGTTGGAGCAGATTGAGGTCCCATGACATGCTGTCCGAATCCCTGTTAAAGAAGATTCAGAAATTCCATTTCACCACCAAGCGGATGGCCAGTGATCTGTTCGCAGGGCAATACGTCAGCGCCTTTAGGGGGAGGGGAATGGAATTCTCTGAAGTCAGGGAATACCAGATCGGGGATGACATCCGGACCATCGACTGGAACGTATCGGCCCGGTTCGGGCATCCGTTCGTCAAGGTGTTCCACGAGGAACGCGAGTTGACGGTCATGCTTCTCCTCGATCTTTCCGGCTCTCAATTGTTCGGCACCCGGAATAAATTCAAACGGGAGTTGCTGGCTGAAGTGGCCGGGATGCTCGCATTTCTGGCCATCCGCACCAATGACAAGGTGGGGGCCATCCTCTTCAGTTCACAGGTGGAAAAGTATATCCCTCCCAAGAAAGGGGCGTCCCATGTGTGGCGGCTCATCAAAGAGATCTTCACCTATGAACCCGATGACCTGAATACCAGCCTGCACGCCGTGCTCACCACCCTCAATCGCGTGGCGAAGCGGCACTGTATCGTATTTTTGATATCCGACTGCATGGACAGCGGTTTCGAGAGACCCCTCAAGCTTGCGGCCGGGAAGCACGATCTCACGGTGATTCGGATATCAGACCCTGCGGAAGACGAATTGCCCCGGATCGGCCTCCTATCCCTCATCGACCCTGAAACCGGAGAAACGGCCCTGATGAACGCCAGAAACAAGGGGCTCATGGAGAAATGGCATGCACACCGGCAATCCCATATCGCCTACCTCACGGCCCTGTTCAACAAAGCCGGGGCGGATCATGTGCACCTCTCAACGGATGGCCCAGTGGTGGAACCGCTCATCCGACTCTTCGAAAAGCGCATGAGACGACTATGAAACGGGGTGTTCGTGAGAAAGGGTGGATTTGCATCCGAAGAAGACGGATTCTGGCGGTCATTTTGTGGGCTGTCCTACCGGCTTTTTTGCCGGTGGGCACAATGCCCGGTCATACGGCCGAGGTGCCGAAAAACACCCCCAACGCACCAGGACTGCGTGCATCGCTGATACCCGAACAGGCGAAAGTAGGGGACATCGTGACCCTGATCTTAACGTATACTCTCCCCGAAGGGGCGAGCCTGCCCGAAAAAGTGCACATCCAAGGCCTCAAAGGATTTGAGGTCTTGACGCACAAGGTGACCCCCCTTGAACCGGAACGGAAGGGCCAACACGGCGGCGCACAGGGGAAGATCCGGTTCAAGCTCCTTGTCGATCGCGTGGATGCGTTCAAGACAGGCCCTCTACGGGTTGCCTACAGGGACAGAAGCGGGGAGACGCACGTCCTTAAGGCCGATCCCGTAACATTGACCGTAACGTCCAACCTGGGTCCCAAACCTGAAGAGGCCCGATTGGCACCCATATACGGCATTCTCCCCACCACCGCTTCCTGGCTCGTCCATCTCCCCTGGATATTGGGCGGGCTCCTGGCGTTGGCTCTGGCCGCGGCGTTGTTCTTCTGGTTCCGGCGATGCAGACGCCGAACGACTTCGGCCGGGGATACCATCCCGCCCCATCTCAGGGCCCAAAGAGAGATCCGTGAACTGGAGGTGGAAGGGCTCTTGGAACGGGGAGAGATCAAGGTCTTCTATTTCCGGCTCTCTGAAATCCTGAGGCGCTATCTCGAAGCACTAAGAGGGTTTCCCGCAGCGGAATACACCACCGAGGAAATCGCGGCCGCCATCCGGAACCCCGAAGATCGGGATCTCCTCAAGCTGTTGAGGGTGGCGGACCACATCAAGTTTGCCGACATGCGGCCCACCCCGGCCGGGCAGGAAGAGACGCTGAAACACGCCCACTTCTATATCCAAAAGACCGGTTCCGTCTTTGGGGCGACCCATCAAGACCAAACGTCTGCCGGACGCACATGGCGTGGGCGGCCGTCTCGCCGCCGCCGCTCGATGGAGGCCGAGTCGTGATGTTCCGATTTGCATATCCCGCGGTGCTTCTGCTCCTCTTGGTGGTGGCGGCGTGGGCCTTTTTTGCGCTCAGGCGAAAACCGGACGGTATTTCCTATTCCATGGCCTCTGAAATGCGTGCCGTGGCAGGACACAAGGCGTGGCTTGTGACCCACTACGGCGTTCTTTTGAGGACCCTTTGCCTCGTGCTTCTGGTTTTGGCAGGGGCCCGGCCGCAGCTCTACAACACCTCGAGAGAAATGCAATCTTCAGGCGTCGACATCATGCTGGCTTTAGATGCATCCGGTTCCATGCAGGCGTTGGATTTCAAGCTGGACGGCGAGCCGGTATCCCGGCTGTCCGCGGTCAAAAAAGTCGTAAACGATTTCATCAAGAAACGAGAAAACGACCGGATCGGCCTCGTGGTCTTCGGGGAAGAGGCCTTTACCCAATCCCCTCTCACCCTGGATAAGGGGTTGTTGCTGAAACTGGTGAGTGACATGAAGGTGGGTATGGCCGGAGACCGCACCGCCGTGGGATCGGCCATTGCCGTGGCCGGAAAACGACTCAAGGAGGTAAAGGCGAAGAGTAAGATTCTGATCCTCCTGACGGACGGCCGGAGCAACGCCGGCCAGATCACCCCCGAAGCCGCCGCTGAGGCGGCGCAGGCTCTGGGGATCAAGATCTATACCATCGGCGTGGGCGGCATCGGACCGGCCCCCTTCCGTATCAAAACCTTTTTCGGCACCCGAATCGTCCACCAGAACGTGGACTTGGATGAAAAGACGCTGAAAGAAATTGCCGATACGGGCGCTGGGCGTTATTTTCGGGCGGCGGACAGTGAAAAGCTGAAAGAGATCTATGACATCATCGACCGGGCGGAGAAAACCGACACCAAGGTCAAGACATTTTTTAATTTCAGAGAACTCTATTATTATGCGCTGATTCCGGCCCTCCTGGTTTTCGGACTGGAACTTCTGTTAAGGATGTGGATATTGAGGATCATTCCATGAATTTTTTGCATCCATGGGCACTGCATCTCCTCTGGCTGCTCCCTTTTCTGGGCTTTGCTTTCATCGTGCATCATCGGGAAAAGCAAAAGGGGCTGAGGCGCTTTGCCGATCCGGATCTCTTGGAGCGGTTGACAGGGGGTATTCAGAACCGACACCGCTTTATCTCTGCCCTCCTCTCTCTCATCGCAATGGCGCTCCTGCTTCTGGCACTGGCGGGCCCCCGGTGGGGGAGCCATTTTCAGGAGGTCCACCAGAAAGGGGTAGACATCATGGTGGTGCTGGATGTTTCGCCCAGTATGCGTGTGGCGGACGTCAAACCGGATCGGCTGGAGCGGGCCAAACGTGAGATTCAGGATTTCCTCAAAAACGTTGGGGGAGATCGGGTGGGCCTTGTGGTGTTTTCGGGGGCTGCGTTTGTCCAGTGCCCCCTGACGCTGGACTACGGGGCCGTGGAGATGTTCCTTCATGCCATGGAACCCGGTCTTGTACCGGTGCTCGGGACAGATGTTGGGGGCGCCATAAAAACGGCCATATCGGCCTTTGATATGGACGCCCAGACAGATAAGGTGATCCTTCTGATCACCGATGGAGAGGACAATGAAAAAAAGGGAGAGGACGCCGCCCGAGCGGCTGCAGCAAAAGGCATCAAGGTCTTTGTTTTCGGCATCGGGGATCCGTCCGGGGGACCCATTCCCGCGTCCCGGAAGTCAGGCGGGTTCGAAAAAGACGAGGCAGGGAACATGATTTTGTCCAAGCTTGACGAGGCGGGCCTTGAAAAAATCGCATCCATCACGGGCGGAGATTATGTCCGGTCGGTGGCGGGAGACCTCGACCTGGATCTGCTCTATTTTGAGGGGATCAAATCCAAGACAGAGGCCCAAACCCTGAAGAGCGGCAAGATCAAGGTGTACGAGGAGCGGTTTTACCTCTTTGTTATTGCGGCCTTCGTGGTGCTCCTTTTCGAGGCGTTGGTGAGAGACGTGAGCCGGAGACAAAAAACCTCAGTGAAACAGCCCCCCCGCGGGAGACATGTTCTGATGGGGCTGATCGGGACCCTTCTTCTCTCTTTCATCGTCCCCCCTTCGGCAAGGGCCGAACAGGATCCCGATACCCTTTACAGGGAAGGCCGGTATGGGGAAGCAGAGAAACTCTACGCTAAGAAAGATATGGACCATCCCAAAGACGTCCGATACCGCTACAACAGGGGATGTGCCAACTACCAGAATGCCCAGTTCAAGGGGGCCATGGCCGCATTTGCCAGCGTGCTGAAAAGAACAGAAGACAAAGAGCGAAAATTCAAGGCGGCCTATAATGCGGGTAATGCTGCATTTAAACTGAAGGATTATGGGCGGGCCAAAGACTTTTATGCCCGGGCCATTTCACTGGACCCTGAAAACCAAAAGGCCAAACGCAACTTCGAACTCGCGCTGAGGGAACTGGACAAGGCCAAAGCCCAAAAGCAACAATCGTCCGGAAAGCAGAAACAGCAAAAGGAAAACGGCGCCCATAAGAAAGCGGAGCATACACCGCAAGCGGAAGAGAAGAAAAAGCAAGAGAAGAAGGGCAAATCGAAAGAAAACCAAAAGGGATCAAAACCATCCAATAAACAACCCGAAGCAAAAAAGACCTCTCCGCCTGAAAAGGGAGATGTCCACCAGGCCGAATCGGGTCAGGCCAGATCGGATAAACAGAAAGCCCCCGAAAAGCAATCGGCCAACCTTGAGGCGGCCCGTCCCCTTCCCGATCAGGAAAAGGGACAGCCGCAGGATCGCAATCCTGCCTCGGTGATGGCCATGAAAAAGGCCGAGGCCCTCTTGGATAATGTCAAAGAGGACCCGTCCCATTTGATGAAATTCCGGATGTCTCAATCCGGACGGAATCGATCCTCATCGGGAAAGGACTGGTAGAATGAAGCCGATCGTTTCTTTGATAGGTGTGCTGATATGGCTTTTCCTGGCCCCCGTATGGGCAACGGCTGCCGTCTCCGTCACCCTCAACCTGGATCGGGATGAGGCCACCCCAGCCGATGCCGTCAGACTGACGGTGGGCGTATCCGGCACCAAATCGTGTGATGCTCCCCCTCAGATAAAGGGACTGGAGCCGTTCACTGTATCTAAGGGCGGCACATCGAGTCGGGTGGAGATCGTCAACGGTCAGTATACGGCCAAGCGCCACTATGTCTATTTTATCCAACCCTCAAAAACAGGAACGTTCAAGATCGGTCCGGTCCAAGTCAAGGTCGATGGAAAGGCGTATAACAGCAATACCGCAACATTAGACGTGGTCGCGGTTTCCGAACCAAAGCCCCGTGAAGCGGACATCTTCCTGACGGCGTCACTATCCGCTGAGACTGCCTATGTGGAAGAAGAGGTGTTATATGTGCTTAAATTGTATCTGCGAAAGCGGGTGTCGGATATCTCCCTTACGCTCCCCGAGACGGATCATCTTGGCTTTAAACAACTGGAAAAACCCAAGGAATACCGGGCAACCGTCCAAGGGCATTCCTACGGCGTGGTTGAACTGAGGTATTCCCTGATTCCTGACCAGCCGGGCGCCTACACCATCAAACCGGCCAAAATCGATTTGACCGTAT
>JARRPY010000111.1:0-9498 GCA_037382425.1 Deltaproteobacteria bacterium | reverse complement strand
CGTGGGAACCGGCTTTCAGGTCGGTGTGTCGGCGGGTGAGCGGGAGGTCCTGGAAATCGGCTACAAGAATATGGGGAAGAACCTGGACACGCTGGAGCGCCTCTTGAAACAACTGGCGGATCGACCCGTGGGAGACATCCCCGCATCCGATTTAGAGGCGCTGAACAGGCTGTTTTCTAATCTGGAGACATTTTTCCAGAGTCATGTGACCCTGGTTCAGGATGAAGGATCCGCTCTGCCGCTGCCACCCAAACAGATCGAATGGTTCGACAGGGCCCAGGCATTGAGGGCGGCCCTGAGGACCCGTCTGCTGGGGGTCATTTTTCGCCCCGATCATCTGTTCACAGACCTCGACCTCTTATTTCACCATGCGCCGCGTTTGCTGGATTTTCTATTACCTGAATTTACGGCGCTTAAAGACGTACAGGTGAGCGGTCAACTCTATCTCACCCTACCGGTTACAGATTATCTTATCGCCGCCACTCGAAAGTTCCAGGCACTCGTGACACGAGACAAGCAGAGCTTCCACGACACGGCCTTTCTTCACCGGCTGGCTCAGAAAGAGTTCGGCCCCATGGCCGTGGGTATCATCGGGCTGAGCACGACCCAGTTGGATACCCTTTGCCAAATCGTCGAAGACATCGGCCGCAACCCCTCTCTTTTGGACGCCCTTGCCAAGTCGTTTATCTTCCAGGACCTGGGACGGCTTCCCCATCTGAGGGCAAAATATGGAGATGAAGTCCATCCGGCGGATCTCGGCAGTGCAGGTGCCCTCTTCTTTGAAAGAGAGCATTTGGCGAAAAAGTACGGTCTGGACGAAAAGGGGGCCGCATATTTCACGTTTCTGCTCCGTCATCACAGTCTATTTCATCACAATGTCCGGGGGGAAATCTCGTATGCATCGATTCAGGAGATTGTCGCTCCACGTGACAAGGCGCTTCTGGATGCCTTTTTCGTCTTTTCCTTTGTGATGCTGTCGGCCATCCGGGAAGACTTGATCCTGGAGGACTTGGCCGGACGTCTTTTCCAGATAAGGTCCATGTGCCATAAGATCATTGACGGAAAGACCACCCTGGAGTCCCAGTTGAATGAGGCCTTCATCGAGAGGGGGTCCCTCTATTTCGCCCTCGAAAAGCACAAGGCTGAGGGGCTTCCCGAGGGCGTGACGGTCAGTGATTACCTCAACTCGGAAGAATGGGAAAAAGTCGATGAGGTGAGGCGCCTCGAAGCGGGACAGATGATCTTTGCCTTTGAGCGGATTTTTCGACTTCAGGGAATTCGTTACGTCCAGTATCGGGACTTGGTGGATATCTTCTTGGACGTTCCGCTTCGATTCATCCACCGCCGGAGAAATTTCATCAACGTGGGGTATGCGACATTCGAAAAGGAGGTGTATGAAGCCTTTCGCATCTACAACACGCTACAGAATATGGGGGAACCCATTCGGCATTTTATTCTGGATCAGCTGGTGGGGGACCGGATAAGGCTTGCCGGATACGAGAAGGTCAGCGGGTATTTGAGTTACGAAAACAGAATCAAGCTTCTCCTGGCGACGCTCCTGGGGGCTCGAAAAATGGAGGCGAACGATTCTGGGCCGATCTGTTTGAATTTTCTCGATATCAGTGAAGTCATTGAGAAGCGCTACGAGGCGGTCAACCAGTATCTCAATGGGATTACACCGGAGAAACTATGGGAAGACAAATATGCAGTGAACCACTTGTTCAAAGCCAAGACCGGTATTCTCCTGAAGATGGATGAGCGGCATCATGTCCTTTCCATCCATTTTCAAGACCGCATCAGTATCCCTGGAAAAATATCGCACATGCAGAACATAAACGACATAGAGGCGCTGAAGCGGTATTTTCATTCGAGCCTCGGCGCACTCAGAAAGCACCCCTTTTATACCGAAGATTACGAACTGAAGCTGGAGGCGGCGTTTGAAAAGCGGATGCACGAGATCGCAGACCTCATTTTGAATAAAGCCAAAGAAGAGATGGATGGCATCACCGATTTCAAGCGCCTGCACAGTGCGGTGGGCGAATTGTCAGAACGTGCGTGGGACCTGGGATTCTCTTCGGATCAGAGACAGCGAATAAACGACCTATACGAGTTACGCAAGGACAGCCTGAAACATGAGGAACTCAAGAGGATCGATTATGCCCTTGACTCGATTCAGGATGTGGATGAATTGAGATCATACTGGAATCAAATCAAATGGCATCTCAAAGAGAACAGACGCTATTTCGGAAAGGAGTTTGAATCTTTGATCGCCAGGCGATTTGATGCGGTTCGGGAAAGTCTCCTTTAGCGTCCGGATTAGGGTTAGTCGAAATAGGGCTTGAGGAGTGATTTTGTTTTGACCACATTCATGTTCAGGCCCAGTTCCTTTCTTTCGAACCCCATGGCCACACCCAGGAGTTGGGTGAGATATAATACCGGGAGACCGTAGTCTATGTCATATTCCGATTCAATACTCTTCTGATTTCCATCGTACATCACCGAACAAAAGGGGCATACCAGGCAGATGGCGTCCGCACCGGCCTCTTTTACGGCGTCGAGTTTTTCCTTGGTTACCCTGGTGGCCAATTTCTCATCGACCGGCAGGAGCGGCCCGCCGCAACACTTACGCTTTTCCGCATAATCAACGACCCGAGCACCGGTGAGTGCCACCAACGCATCGATGGAGTGGGGATCCTCCACATCATCGAAGTGTTCGTGCACGTTTGATGGTTTGAGGTAATGACATCCGTAGTGGATGGCAATTTTCAGGTCACTTAAGTCCTTCTGAATATGAGGCCGGATACGGTCCGCGCCGATTTCCTCAAACAGGACGCGTGCGAAATGTCTCACCTTGACCCCACCGGTGTAAGATATCCCCACCTTGGACAGGCGGTCGTTGATCCGAGATGTCTGTGTGTCATCCCCGGCCAGTCGGTGGGCCACTTCCGCCAACGCCGACGTGCATGAACTGCACAAGGCGCAGATATCCAGGCCTTTTTCTTTGGCCAGTCCCAGGTTGTAGGCCCCCAGCAGTTCGGCGGCATCGAGGTCGGCCGATTTCAGGGGAAATCCGCAGCATACAAAGGTATCCATATCCACCAGTTCGATTCCCAAGCGCTGGGCCACCTTTCTGGCGGAAAGTTCATAATTGCGCGACCTGGCGGGAATGGTACATCCCAAAAAGAGTGCATACGTCATCGGCTCATTCCTATTATGATGGTCGGAGGGTTCCTATGGAAATAGCGTTTTTACCACCTCGCAGGACGTTGGAAGGGGGGGAAGTCCGGCTTTGTCCCGTTTCTTGTTGTCGAAATCATCTAGGGGATAGATGCGTCCCTGCCCCTTGATCAAATCCATCTGGGCCTTTATGCCCGAGGGGGTGTGCCCTTCTCTGACGGCCATGTTCTTCAAAAGGGTCATTAGATCCGTAATACCGACCCCTTGAGGACATCGTTCCTGACATGCATAACAGCTCGAACAGAGCCATATGAAATCGCTGTTGAGGATCGCTTCTTTCATCCCGTACAGGGCCATCCGGATAATCCGGGTGGGATTAAACCGGTCGTTGACGGCTGCAATGGGGCAGCTTGCCGAACAGGTGCGGCAGGAAAAGCATGCCGACAACTCCTCGCCTCCGGGTTGATCCATCAGATCCCGAACGAAAGAGGGATCCACCTTGCTCACGTCGATGGTCGTCATATTTAACCTCACAACCTTATGGGTTTCCCCTGTCAAATCTCCTGAATCATGGCCATAATCTGATCTTCACCAAACCCCTTGAGGTTGAGCGCCCCGGATCTGCAGGAGGCCACGCATAACCCGCAGCCTTTGCACAAAACGGGGTTTATCTCGGCCCTGCCGGCAAAGGGCCCCTCGGTGAGCATGGCGGGTGCGCCATAGGGGCACACGTCCGCACAGACCCCGCAGCCGCTGCACGAAACCGGATCCACACGGGCCACCATCCCGCTCATGAGGATGGATTGCCGGGAAAGAAGGGTTACGGCCCTGGAAGCCGCGGCCAATGCCTGGGCCACGGATTCATCGATGGGCTTGGGATAATGGGCCATGCCACAGAGAAAAACCCCATCGGTGGCAAACTCGGACGGCCCCAGTTTGGCATGGGCCTCCACGAAAAAGCCGTTTTCGTCCAATGGGATCTTGAAAAACCGGGCAAGGGCGTCATCCTTGGGAGGAACAATGGCCGACGCCAAAGACAGGAGATCGGCCGTAATGGCGATTTCCTCTCCCAAAATGGGATCCCGAACTTTGATCTGCAGCCCGTCCTTCGTGATCGTAACACCGGGTTTTTCCTCCAATGAGAAGGGAATGAAGAGGATGCCGGCCTTTCGGGCCCGGCGATAGAGATATTCTCTCTCCCCATAGGTGCGGATGTCCCGATAGAGAATGAATATCCGCATATCCGGATTGATTTCTTTCAAGTGAAGGGCACTCTCCATGCTGTGGGTGCAGCAGACCCGCGAGCAGTACGGTCTTTTCGGTTCCCTCGATCCCACGCACTGGATGAAGACGGCGGTTTGGAGCTCTGCTAGAGAAGGATCTCGTGATATGAATCGCTGATCCAGTTCCGTGTGGGTGAGCACCCGGGGGTCCTGCCCATAGCCGTATTCCTCCGGTTCCGACTCCATGGCACCGGTGGCGATGAGGGTAATGCCGTGGTCGATGGTCTCCTCACGACCATCTCCGGACAGGAGGCCGGTCCTGAAATTGCCCACAAATCCTTCAGCCTGGGTGATGCGGGAATCGATGCGGACGTCGATCAATGCATTTGCCTCTACGGCGCGAATCAGTTCATGGAGATGGGCCTGGATATCTTCTCCTTTCCAGGTTCTGAAAAGGGTGCGGGCCTGTCCCCCCAGTTGGGCACTTCGCTCCACCAGACAGACCGGATAGCCCTGGGCCGCCAGGCTTTTTGCCGCTGTCATTCCCGAAATGCCGCCGCCGATGACCAGGGCCTTTTGGTTGATGTCCAGGGCATATTCCCTAAGCGGTTCCATGAGGGCCACTTTGGCCACGGCCATCCGAACCAGGTCCTTCGCCTTTTCCGTGGCCAAATTATGATGATCCCTATGAACCCACGAATCCTGGTTCCGAATGTTGGTCATCTCAAAGAGATACTTATTCAGGCCCGCTTCCGCCAATGTGTCCTGAAACAGGGGCTCATGGGTCTTGGGTGTACAGGCCGCCACCACTACCCGATTCAACCGGTTTTCCGCTATGGCCTGCTTCAAGATCTCCTGAGTGTCCTGGGAGCAGGAATAGAGGTTGTCGGCCACATATTCCACATATGGGAGGGACGCTGCGTACGCCCTGACCCGGGGCACGTCCACCACCCCGCCGATGTTGATGCCGCAATGGCATACAAACACGCCGATGCGGGGTCGCTCCCCGGTCACATCCCGCTCCCGGGGGATGTCTTCCTTCATGGTCAGGGTTCCTCTCGCCTCGTTGAGCAGGGCACCCGCTTCAGCAGACGCGGAACTGGCTTCGATCACGGACTGGGGAATATCCTTGGGACCGGCAAAGGCGCCGCACACATAAATCCCCTCTCTGGAGGAGGATACCGGCTTGAAGGTGGGCGTCTGGACGAATTGTCCTTCGGTCATGGCCAACTCCAGTTTTTCGGCCAGTTTGATCGCATCGGAAGCGGTTTCCATGCCCACGGACAAGACCACCATATCAAACGATTCCCGAACCACCCGGTTGGAGGCATCCATATAAGGAATGGTGAGCGTTTTTTGCCCCTTGGCCCAGTCAATGCTGGGGACCCGGGACCGGATGAAACGTACCCCGTGTCGGTCACGGGCCTGGGTGTAGTAGGGCTCGAAGTCCTTGCCATGGGTGCGCATGTCCATGTAAAAGATGGCGCACTCCAGTTCTTTTCCGGCGTGCTCCTTGGCGATGACGGCCTCTTTAATGGCGTACATGCAGCATACGGATGAACAATATCCATGGTCACATGCGTGAATATCCCGAGATCCCACGCACTGCAGCCAGGCGATTTTGTGAGGGGCCTTTCCATCAGAGGGACGGACCAGATGACCCTGGGTCGGTCCCGAGGCAGAAAGGAGCCGTTCAAATTCCATGGCCGTGACCACGTCGGGATATCGGGTATAGGCATAGGCGCTGTGTCGGCTGGGATCACATGGCTGAAAGCCGGGGGCCAGAACAACCGCCCCGACGTTCAACTCGATGGTCTCATCATCTTGGGTGTGATCGATGGCATCCACACCGCAAAACTCGGTGCAGACTTGACAGCCCCCGGACCTGAAGTGCATACACACGCTCCGGTCTATGGCCGGGGTATTGGGGATGGCCTGGGCATAGGGCACATAAATGGGCTTTCTCCCCTTGAGGCCCATGTCGTATTCCGACGGGATGGGGGCAACCGCTTGGGCGCTGATGTCTTCCAGGTTGATGTGCCCCGTTGGGCACACCTGGGCGCAGGCCCCGCAGCCCATGCAGACATCGCTTTGCACGTGAAAGGGGGTATCCACCTTCATGTGAACGCCCCGGCCGGTAAAGGAGATGGCGCTGTTGCCCATCTTCTCGCACATCCGCACACAGAGGCCACACAGGATGCAGTCATCTCCCTCCCCTTTGAATCGAGGGGCTTCGATGCCGTATCCCTTGGCCAGTTCTTTAATGAGAGGCACATCCGGGCAGCGAGCCAGGAGCAATTCCACGATAAGCCTTCGGCCCTCGTGAACCGCCTCGGTGTCCGTATACACTTCCATCCCTTCCCAGATAGGATAGTTGCAGGCGGTCACGAATCTTCGTTTCCGGCCGTCGTACATCTCAACGGTGCAAAGGCGGCACATGCCCGCCGGTTCCAGGGCATCGTGGTGACAGAGGGTGGGAATCTCAATGCCGTAGCGCCGGGCGACCTGGAGGATAAACTCGCCGGGTTTTCCCTCAACTTCTTTGTCATTAATTTTAAATGTAACCATCAAAAGATTCCTTTACCAGCCCCTATCCCTGATACCCGAAACACGATCCCTCTACATGATGTTGACCGCATCAAATTTGCAAGCCTCGTAGCAGATGCCACACTTGATGCAGCGTGCCTGATCAATTTCATGGGGGGCCTTCTTCTCGCCTGAGATGGCCTCTTGCGGGCACTTGAGTGCACACAGTCGGCAACCGGTGCAGGCCGCATCGTCAATTTCGTAATGAAAGAGGGCCTTGCATACGCCTGCCGGACATTTTTTGTCCCGGATGTGTGCCTCGTATTCGTCCCGGAAATACCGGATGGTGGTCAGAACCGGGTTGGGCGCCGAGGTGCCCAGGCCACAAAGGGAGAATTTCTGGATCATGCCGCCCAACTCCTCAAGGAGTTGGATGTCCCCGTCACGACCCTTTCCCGCACAGATGCCATTTAAGATGTCCAGCATCTGCTTGATCCCTTCCCTGCAGGGGTTGCATTGGCCGCACGATTCCTCTTTCAGAAAATCGAGGAAATAACGCGCCACATCCACCATGCAGGTGTCCTGATCCATGACGATCATGCCGCCGGATCCCATGATGGAGCCCACTTCCGCCAATTTTTCGTAGTCTACGGGCAGGTCGAGGAACTCCTCCGGAATGCATCCTCCCGACGGGCCACCCGTCTGCACCGCTTTGAAGCGCTTTTTTCCGGGGATGCCGTTTCCGATGTCAAAGACGATCTCCCTGAGCGAGATGCCCATGTTTTCCCACCAGGCTGAAGACCTTGGTGCCTTTGCTCTTCGGGGTCCCCATCTCCGAGTACCACTCGGGGCCTTTTAAGAGAATTACCGGGACGTCGGCATAGGTTTCCACATTGTTGAGGTTGGACGGAGCTCCCCTGAACCCCTTTTCCACGGTATGGACGTATTTGGCGCGGGGCCTCCCCACGTCTCCCTCTAACGAGGCCATGAGAGCCGTGGACTCACCGCAGACAAATGCGCCGGCACCGGTAGTTATTTTGATGGGGAAGCGTTTTTCGGACCCGGCGATGGCATCCCCAAGCAACCCGTGGCCCTCCGCCGCCTTGATAGCCGCCACCAGTCGTTTGACGGCCAAAGGGTACTCGTGGCGGACATAGATAAAGCCCTGTTCAGCACCCATGGCCATGGCGGCGATCAGCATCCCTTCCAGCACGCTGTGCGGATCCCCTTCCAAAATGCTCCGGTCCATATAAGCGCCCGGGTCCCCTTCGTCCGCATTGCAGATGATATATCGCTCCCCATCATGCCGGGCACAAGTCTTCCACTTGAATCCCGTGGGAAACCCGCCGCCCCCTCGTCCCCTCAGGCCCGATGCCTCCACCGCCTCAATGATCTCGGCCGGTTCCATCTCATGTAAGGCCTTTAAAAAAGCGAAATATCCGCCTCTCGCGATGTATTCCTCGATGCTGTCCGGATCGATGTATCCGCAGTTCCGAAGCGCGATTTTCTTTTGTTTGGCGTAAAAGGGACTTTCCTCCAGAAACGGACTTTCCTCGAGTCGGGGAACCCCCTCCACGGGATTGGCCATGTCTGTTTCAAGTATGGACCGTGGATCGCGAACCTGGCCCAGAACCCATTTTGAATCGAAGTGCTGATTCCGGTATCCTTGAACGGCCTCCGCGATCTTTTCCTCGGTGAGATGCCGATAGACCACTCGAGGCTTTCCCATCGCCAGCATTTCCACCAGCGGTTCTTCTTCACAGAAGCCCAGACATCCGGTCTGGGAGATCCGGACGCCGCTGTCTTTGGAGAAGTCCTTTGTGGCCCGTTCAAATGCGGCCTTGGCGCCGGCGGCAATGCCGCAGGAGGCCATGCCGATGTTGACCTTGATGGATTTGGGAGAATAAAGCCTTTCCCGCCATTTCAGGCGCAGGGACTCCAAATCCTTGACTGAGGCTATTTTCATCGTTGGTCCCCCTGGTTTTTACGCATATTTATCCAGGGTCTTTTCCACTTCATCGTACCGCAGTCGGCCGTGGATATCCTCATCGATTTTGACTACCGGACCAAGACTGCAACAACCGATGCAGCGCACGGACTCCAGGGTAAAACGCTGATCCGGGGTGGTCTGTCCGTCTTCGACATGAAGTTGGTCTTCGATCTTCTGGTGTATTCGGTCCCCGCCCCGAACATGGCACGCCGTACCGAGACACACGGAGACGATGTGCCGTCCCCTGGGTTCCAGGCTGAACGTGCTGTAAAACGTCCCCACCCCGTAGATTCGGCTGAAGGGGACATCAATCTTTTCGGAAAGATATTTCAGGGCCGGCAGAGGGAGATAGTTATATTCCTGTTGAATGGCCTGAAGGATCATGATGAGGTTTTCTTTATTACTGTCGTACTCATCCTCGATAATACGATCCAAGGCCATAAAGTCGACGGTTTCAGCCTGGGGTGTCTGTAACGATGTTGTCTCACTCATGTACACGTAACCTTAAAGATAAATGATTCATGGGCAGATGCTCAGTGGGCCAATCAAAAAAAGGTCAAAATTAAACGGCGGATCATGGGC
>JARRPY010000110.1:0-14309 GCA_037382425.1 Deltaproteobacteria bacterium | reverse complement strand
ATCGGCATTTTTTGAGTCCATCGCCTCATGTGAACAGATAGATGAGCAGATGTGGCAATGAAACTTCTTCTGGATACCAGCGGCTATGTCGGCTTTAAGAGAGATATTTCTCCTCTTGTTGATAGGGTTTTGGTTGCTGAATCAATCCTCTTTTCGCCGATTGTTTTAGGAGAGTTGATGTTTGGGTTTCGCAATGGGACAAAATTTAAGGAAAATATGAGAGATCTGAATGAATTCCTCCACCATGAAGCGGTGGAATTGGCTCAAATTGGGGAAATCACCTCGGATCGATATTCCAGAATCGCCGCCCAATTGAAACGCGAGGGAACCCCGATTCCCAGTAACGACATATGGATTGCGGCACAAACAATGGAGCATGGTGCCGAACTCATCACATTGGATGGCCATTTCAACAGGATTGCCGGATTGGTCTGTGCCGTTTTTTGAGCGTATCTGAGTGAACTGAAAGTGAATGGAAGAGGTTGAAGACGATCGAAATCCTATCGGGTGAGGAAAAATGGAAAAACATCACAAGTTCTCCATATGGTACATCCTGCTGGCGGTGTGGGCGGTTCTGCTCCTCCAGAATTACATCGGCGGCGCCTTGTCCGTCAAAACCATCCCCTACAGCCGGTTTCTGACCCTATTGAACCAGGACAAGGTGGCGGAAGTGGCCGTCACCGCAGACCGGATTCAGGGCCGGCTGAAGTCGGAAAAACCCGGTGCGGAAAAGGGTGAGGCATTTAAAACCGTCCGGGTGGATCCCCATTTGTCCGAACTGCTCGAGTCCCACAATGTGACCTTCAAAGGGGAAGTCCAATCCAATTTCCTGGCAAACCTTTTCTCCTGGTTTTTTCCCATTCTGCTCTTTTTCGGCATCTGGTACTTTTTCATGAAACGGATGGCCGGCCAGCAGCCCGGATTCATGAGCCTGGGGAAAAACAAGGCCAAGATCTATGTGCAGGAGGAAGTGGGCGTTACCTTCGACGATGCCGCGGGTGTGGACGAAGCCAAGCAGGAGTTGATGGAGGTCATTGAATTCCTTAAGGAACCTTCGAGGTTCACGGAACTGGGGGGCCGGATGCCCAAGGGCGTCCTTCTGGTGGGGCCGCCGGGAACGGGCAAGACGCTGTTGGCCAAAGCCGTGGCCGGTGAAAGCGGCGTTCCCTTTTTCAGCCTCAGCGGATCCGAATTTGTGGAGATGTTCGTGGGCCTCGGGGCGGCCCGGGTGCGGGATCTGTTCACCCAAGCCAAACAAAAAGCCCCGTGTATTATTTTTATCGACGAACTGGATGCCCTGGGCAAGGCCCGGGGCTTTGGTAACATGGGCGGGCACGACGAAAGGGAACAAACCCTCAACCAACTCCTCGTGGAAATGGACGGATTCGACCCCAAAATCGGCGTCATCTTGATGGCGGCCACCAATCGTCCGGAAATCCTGGACCCGGCCCTCTTGAGGCCCGGTCGCTTCGACCGACAAATCCTGGTGGATCGGCCCGACAAAAAGGGGAGGGAAGAGATTCTTCGGATTCACCTTAAGAACGTCAAAACCGTAAAGAAACTGGACCTGGAAAAGCTGGCCAACATGACACCGGGCATGTCAGGCGCCGATCTGGCCAATCTCGTCAATGAAGCGGCGCTGTTGGCGGTGAGAAGGCGAAAGAAAAAGGTAGGGATGCCGGAATTCACGGACGCCGTGGAACGAATCATCGGCGGGTTGGAAAAGAAAAACCGGGTGATCAATCCCAGGGAGCGGGAAACCGTGGCCTACCATGAGCTGGGTCATGCGGTGGTGGCCCTGTCTTTGCCGGGAACGGATCCCGTTCAAAAAATATCCATTATCCCCAGAGGCGTTGCCGCGCTGGGCTACACCATGCAGGTTCCCACCGAGGATCGGTTCCTGATGAGCAAAACCGAATTGCTCAACAAGATCGCCACGCTTTTGGGCGGTCGCGCCGCCGAGGAACTGGTGTATGGAGACATCTCGACCGGCGCCCACAACGATCTGGCCAAGGCCACTGAAATCGCCAAGAGCATGGTGAAGGAATACGGCATGAGCAGCAAGGTGGGCCAGGTGTATTTTGCCCGACCGAAGAAGGCCCAGTTTATGGATTGGCCGGGAATGAACGAGGAGGAATACAGCCAATCCACGGCGGAATTGATCGACGCCGAGGTAACGCGAATCATCAACGAGCAATATACCAAGGCCTTGGCGTTGCTCAAAGGCAAACGGAACGTTTTGGACAAGGCGGCCAAGGTGCTCCTTGAAAAGGAGAAAATCGAAGGGGAAACGCTGAAGGCTATCATGGAAGAGAAAGACGTTCCGACCAAGAAAGACGAGACGTCTTAGGGCTCGCGCAAAAATAAGTTCGTCCCGCGGAAGCGGGACGCATATTTGGGTAGGTGGCACATCAAAAACCGGGGTGGTGACGGACCGGCGACCCCGTACTTAGGGTTTCAGACGCGCCAATTCCGATTTTCTGAGGAGAATTCTGGCCTCTGCCAGCCGCTCATAGTACGTCTTGATCTTCTTGCTCTGGCCTTTGACCACGGCCTTGAGGAGATCCCCTTCCAGTTCGGCCACTTCCAGGAGTCGGTAGTAATCCAGGGATTCTTTTAAGTGGGCCAGTACAATGAGACCGGTGAGTACGGGATGGTTGTTGGTGACATTGGCGTCCTTATACTGAAAGCCGTGCTCGAGCTCCACTTCCAGGCCGACCTGAAACTGCTTGGGATCGATGTCCATGTTCTTCTTGTTGACCTCGGCCAGGATGATTTTGGCCTCTTTCAGGGAGACCTTCGCCTCTTTCTTCCGGGTCCAGTCGCTCACTTTGAGTTCTTTGCAGACGCGTTTGACCTCTTCCACACTGACGTACGTTGGTATTTTCATGCCTCTCTCCTCCTTTAATGGTTGTGGGCCGGCAGTGTACCCGAGTGGGTCCGGCCGTTAAATCAATCATTTGATCTCGAAGCGATTGCCGTCATAATCCTGAATAAAGGTGACTTCCGAGTCCCCTTTGGGCACGCGTGTGACCGTTACCCCCTGGGCCTCGCAGGTTTCCAGAAACGTCTCTTTGTCTTCCACTTTCAGACAAATATGCTGTAATGGAATGAGGTTTGCTTGAAATTGCTCCGTGATGAAGACTTCAATAGCCATATGCGCATTGCCGTAGAGGATAAACGGGCATTCCAGATCCATATCAAAAAGGGATTTTGCGAGATCACGTGTCAGGAAGCTGATTTTGAGCTTTTTCAGTCGGAGAACGCCTTGATAAAACCGATCGGCGTTGGCTTCCGAGGCGGCAACAACCGCTGCATGATGACATTTCATTCGATCACCTCAAGGTGGCAATTAAAGCTACCATATACGAAACAACCTACGAAGAGTCAAGAGCCGTTTGGATTTCGCTCAATCGATGCGCCGGGCGACTTGATTTGAGACAGTGGGTATGGTATTTCTGTGCCAACTTGGTACACACGTAGACACCACTTCCCAATCCCATGAAAACCATACCCGTTATTCTACAGAATCTGCTCGATAGCCTTGCGGTGGGCATTATGGTCGTCGATGTGGAGGGCAAACTCCTGGCCATCAACCGGGTCGCCCTAGACATCTTGGGCCATGTGGTCGACGGCCTCGAGCGGAGCGGCCTGGAGGCCCTCATTTCCGCAGATGAGAAGAACAACGAGTTCGCCCGGATTATGGAAGAAATTGTGCTGGAAAAAAGGGTGAACATCAAGAGAAGTACACGCTATGTGGGGGCGAACAATAGAATCCGCCAGATCTCTGTCACGGGTTCCTTTTTGACAGATGGGAAGGGGAAGGAAGATATTGTGATTCTCATCAACGATGTGACGGAACTTCACCATGCCCATGAAATCGAAAAGACCGTTTTAAAAGAAAAGAGTGCGTTGCAGCACGAACGTGCGGAAAGCATTAGAAGAATGGCGGATGCGGTTGCCCATCAGATACGAAATCCGATTATGTCCATAGGCGGGTTTTCGTTGCGCATGCTGAAAGGGATGGATGGGATTGATCCGAAAAGAAAGTATGCGGAGATGATCCTGGAGGAGAGCAAGCGGTTGGAAGATGTGGTTTCTGCCGTGAGCAATTATACAAAACTGTTGCAGATTGCACCCGAGAAGACCCTTATATCCGAAGTGGTCTCGGAAGCGAAGACAGGTCTCCAGGTGACGTCGGAAAAACTATCAAAAAAAGTCGAATGGGCTGTATCATTGGAGCCGATTGAGGCTAGGGTGGATGCCGGACTCTTGGCGTATGCGCTCAAAGAGATTTTTTTAAACGCCATTGAGTTTTGTAAGGAGGACTATGTGCGCATCCAGGTTCGCGTTTACAAAAAAACGGATGGGTTGCATATCCGGGTCAAGGATGAAGGCCCGGGTATTGCGAGGGAGAACAGGCCCTTTATTTTCGACCCGTTTTTTACCACCAAGGCCGTGGGAGTGGGCATGGGATTGTGCAAGGCCAGGCGGGTTGTCCGTGAGCACAAAGGGAAGATCGCCGTGAACAGCCGTCTCGGAAAAGGAACCGAAGTGACGATTTGTCTGCCCAAGTCCAGGATGGTCACGGATAACGCATAAAATGAAGATATTGATCACCGGGGGTACCGGCCAGTTGGGACAGGACTGTCGGGAGGTACTCAACAGCGAGAATCGTGTGGTGTCGTTGGGATCGAGGGAACTGGACATCACCCGGCAAGAAGCGGTCCATCAAATGGTTCGCCAATTGATGCCGGACATTATTCTGAACTGTGCGGCCTTCACTCGGGTGGATGACTGCGAGACGGCAAGAGATACGGCGTGGCAGGTGAATGCGGAAGGTCCCCGAAATTTGGCTGGTGCTGCACGGAAAACAGGGGCCAAATTAATTCATATCTCATCGGACTACGTGTTTGATGGGAAAAAACCGGTGCCTGAAGCCTATAGTGAAGCGGATGTTGCCAACCCCATCTCTTTTTATGGAAAGACGAAATGGGCCGGGGAGGAAGCCGTCAGAGAGGGGGTGGGTAACCATATGATTGTCAGAACCGCATGGCTGTACGGCTTGGGCGGGCAGAATTTTCTGAAGACCATTCTCCGTTTGGTTTTAAGGGATTCCGAACGAGTGCTTAGGGTGGTGGACGACCAGTTCGGATCGCCCACATGGTCATATCGTCTGGCGCTTCAGATCAAGCGGTTGATGGAGGCAGACGGCCGAGGAACATACCATGCGACGTCAGAGGGGCATTGTACCTGGTATGAACTGGCGGCACAATTTTTAGAAAAGATGGGCGTTTCCCATCGTATTGTTGCCTGCACCAGCGAGGACTACCCCACGCCCGCCAGGAGGCCCCTCAATTCGATTCTGGAAAACCATCGGCTTAAAACCGATGGATTGAATCGAATGAAACCGTGGGATATGGACTTGGGAGAATTTGTTCGGCGGTTCAGGGAGCGTCTTATCGGTGAGATAAGGGAAAATCAGGATATCACATGAGAAATATGCTGGTGACGGGCGGATGCGGATTTATCGGCAGTAATTTTGTTCGGTATCTGCTGGAGGAATCTGATTTTGAAGGCCGTGTGGTGAATGTGGATTTGCTCACCTATGCGGGTAACCCGGAGAACCTCTCTGATGTTCAGGCAGCATTTCCGGGGCGATATGTTTTTGTTCAGGGGGATATCTGTGACCGGGAGGCCATTGCCCGGATTTTTGATACCTATGAGATCGACGGTGTGTGCCATTTTGCAGCCGAATCCCACGTGGATCGCTCCATTGTCGGACCCGATGCATTCATCCAAACCAACATTATGGGGACTTTTCATTTGCTCGAACTGGCGAGAGCGCGTCGGGACCGACTGGAAAGATTTCATCATATCAGCACCGACGAAGTTTATGGCAGCCTGGGAAGTGAGGGTTATTTTACAGAAGAGACGGCCTATCGGCCCAACAGCCCCTATTCCGCCTCCAAGGCGGCGTCGGACCATCTGGTTCGGGCATATCACAAAACCTACGGGCTCCCCATCACCATTTCCAACTGTTCCAACAACTATGGCCCCTATCAGTTTCCGGAGAAACTGATCCCGCTCATGATCCTTAACGCCTTGGATGGCAAATCTCTGCCGGTTTATGGAGATGGTCTTTATGTGCGCGACTGGCTTTATGTCAGGGATCACTGTACGGCCGTATGGCGAATCATGAAACATGGAAGGCCGGGCGAGATGTATAACATCGGCGGGAACACGGAAATGGAGAATATTCGAATCGTTGAGATGGTTTGTGATATGGTGGACGACCTGTATCCTCTTGAGGAGGGAGG
Organism: Deltaproteobacteria bacterium; assembly: GCA_037382425.1. Classification (GTDB taxonomy): domain Bacteria; phylum Desulfobacterota; class DSM-4660; order Desulfatiglandales; family Desulfatiglandaceae; genus JAIPDZ01. The sequence goes on along the minus strand of JARRPY010000110.1, from coordinate 7,989 downwards.
CTCCCGCAGGGACCTGATCACGTTTGTCAAAGACCGCCCGGGCCATGATCGCCGATACGCCATCGACTTTTCAAAGCTAAAAAAGGGATTGAGGTGGACACCGGAGGAGTCATTCGAAACCGGCATCCAAAAGACGGTCCGCTGGTATCTGGATCATCAAGGCTGGGTAAACCGGGTGCGGAGCGGAGAATACCAGTCGTGGATTAAGATGCAGTATGGAAACTAAACTGCCTGATAACACTGGATTCCGGCTTCCGCCGGAATGAGGGAAAAAACGCACTTTCGACTTTCGAATATATCATCGCTGGATCGAAAAATTTGGTGCAGGGACCTGGTGTGAAAGGGCGCCGATGTCGAAGAGGAAGGGGGGGTGATGAAGGGAATCATTTTGGCAGGAGGATCAGGGACCCGGCTCTATCCGATCACGCGAGTGGTCAGCAAACAGTTGATGCCGGTGTATGACAAACCGATGATCTATTATCCGCTCTCGGCCCTTATGCTGGCCGGGATCCGGGAAATCCTCATTATTTCAACCCCTGAGGATCTGCCCAGGTTCAGAGACCTATTGGGAGACGGGTCCCAGCTCGGCCTTTCTTTTTCCTACGCCGAACAACCCAAACCCGAGGGACTGGCCCAGGCCTTTATCATCGGAAAGTCGTTTATCGGCGATGATCACGTGGCGTTGGTGCTGGGAGACAATATCTTTCATGGCCGCGGATTGACCCAGATATTTGAGAGATGTGCCGGGCTCGATCGGGGAGGGATCATTTTCGGCTATCTCGTGAGCGATCCTGAGCGGTACGGGGTGGTGACATTCGATCGTCACAACAGGGTGACGGGTATCGAAGAAAAGCCCGAACAACCCAAATCCCGATACGCGGTGCCGGGGCTCTATTTCTATGACAATGACGTGATCGCAATAGCCGAGAATCTGAGACCGTCCTCCCGGGGAGAACTCGAGATTACGGATGTTAACCTGGAATATATGAACCGCGGGCAACTGGGTGTGGAACTTCTGGGCCGCGGTTTTGCCTGGCTCGATACGGGGACCCATGCATCCTTGCAGCGGGCGAGCAGCTTTGTACAGGCCATACAGGATCGCCAGGGGCTCAAGATTGCGTGCATCGAAGAAATTGCCTTCCGGAAAGGGTATATTGAACGCAGTGGGCTCGAACAACTGGCCCACGACATGCTCAAGAATGAATATGGGCGATATCTCATGGAAATCGCATCAGAGGAGGAATCTGGAAACCGTGGCCTTGAAATGTAGCGAGACACGTATGCCACAGCTCAAGCACCCTCAGGGAAAACTGGTTTACACCGTTATGGGAGAGATCTTTGACATCGCAGTGGATATTCGAAAGGGGTCGCCCACATTCGGTCGGTGGGTGTCCACCATCCTTTCCTCAAAGAACAGATGCCAGCTTTATGTGCCCGGCGGGTTTGCGCACGGTTTCTGCGTTTTGAGTGAGACCGCCGACGTCATTTACAAGTGCACGGATGTGTATGCCCCCGGGGATGAATATGGCCTCCTATGGTCGGATTCGGACTTGGGTATAAATTGGCCCATTGATACGCCGGTGCTCTCCGAAAAGGATGAAGCCAATCCACAACTGAAAGACGTGCCGGAAGACCTGCTCCCTGTTTATGTGTCCTAATTTTTCCCTTTCTGATGTTGATGTGTCGCGATCTCTCGGAGAAATGGCATGAAGAGAATATGCCCCGCCCTAAATCACATTGAATTGATCGTCGGGATCTGCGTGATGATCATGTCCTTCTTGATAACGAGATGGGCATACGCTGGAGACACGGTAAATGGGAATAACGCATTTGCCGGGCCCTACGGTATCGTTATTGAACGGCTTCTCAAAAACCCTAAAATACGTGATCCTCAAGATGTTCTTGACCGCTTTATCCAGGGAAATGCAACAAGTCGGGTGATCGTGAATCTCAAAAGGCCGGCGTACGTCCCTGAGCTGAAGCGTTTCGGGGATATTCAAAAACGGATTGAGCGACGGGAGATTGTAAAAGGGATTCAAGACAGGGTGTTGAATATACTGGATCCCCATACGGTCCAGGTGAAAGACCGCTTCAGTTATCTATTTGGGTTTTCAGGCGTCGTCACCCCGGAGGGATTGGAGGCGCTTGCCGAGAGCCCTGAGGTGGTTTCCATTGAAAAGGATCGGATGGTTCATGCGAATCTGGCCCAGGGGATTCCCCTGATAAATGCCATGGAGTCGAGGAGCAGTTACAATGGCAGCGGGTTGTCCATTGCCATCTGCGATACGGGGATTGACTACACGCATCCGAAGCTGGGGGGCGGTGGCTTTCCCAACAGCAAGGTTATCGGTGGATATGACACTGGACAGGACGATACAAACCCGATGGATGGGAACGGCCATGGCACGGCGTGCGCGGGAATTGCGGCGGGCGATTTGGGTAGCGAGGGAGATTATATCGGCGGGGTGGCCTACAATGCCCGGTTGTATGCCTTGAAAATGACAAATACGGCGACCGGCGGAATCGCTTGGACCTCAGATATGATCGAGGCCTGGGAATGGTGCATTACGCATCAGAACGATGATCCCGGCAATCCCATCATGATCATCAGCACCAGTTTTGGAGGGGATGCGTACTTCAGTTTATGTGATGGGGTGTCGATCGCTATGACTTCGGCCGCAGCCAACGCCGTGGCGGCCGGCATGACCCTTTTTGTTTCTTCTGGAAACGGTGGCTACTGTGATGCCATCGAATGGCCCGCCTGCATTTCCCATGTGAACTCCGTGGGGGCCGTATATGATGCGCATTTCACTTCGAGTGCCATCGACTGGTGTGTTTCAATCGATTCTTGTGCATCGAAAGTATCGGCCCCGTGGTGTCCGACCGGATGGTCTTCGCCGGATGTCCCTTATGCGGATGTCGTGACGGTGTACTCGAATACGGCCACTTTTTTGACCATGTTGGCCCCTTCAAACTGGGCCACCACCACCAAACTGGGCGGCGGCTACTGGACCAGTGCCTATGGCTTCGGCGGTACCTCGGCGGCCTGTCCCTATGCAGCCGGCGCAGCGGCATGCCTTCAAAGTGCCGGCAAGGCATTGACGGGTGCATTCTTGACGCCCGCCCAGGTGAAATCCACCCTGGTGAACACCGGAGATCCCATCACGGATGGAAAGGTCGATATTACCCTACCCAGAGTGAACCTGGGTAACGCGATTTCCTCCCTGGTCGGGACCAGCTATTACGTGGCCCCTTCCGGTACGTGCGGGGGCAAAACGCCGTGCTATCACACGATTGGTGAAGCGGTTGCGGATGCCGTGAACGGCAGTACCATCAAGATCGCCCAGGGGACCTACGAAGAAGACCTGACCTTGGGCTCGAGCAAAAATCTAAGCCTGAGCGGGGGATGGGACGCCACATTTGCCTCGCAGACGTCAACCACCACGGTGAGGTCCATGATCCTTGAAAGCGGCGGCGGTTCCGTCAGCGTGGAGTTCCTGATTTTGCAAGGTGGTCCTTAACCCTACGACGTCACTTGACAGTGGCGCAGCATTCGTCACTTCGTCATGCCGGATCCGGCATCCAGAAGCCTGAACATAAGAAGAGAATCCAATTGGTCTGTTTCCTTGCAACGAAGACTGGATCCCGGCTTCCGCCGGGATGACGACATAGTAAATGAGACTTTTGAAAAACGCCCCCTTTTGGCCAATCTCAGCGTCAGACTCAAATTTCAATCCTCGAAATATTCAGCATATTCCTGTGGTTGAAATTTTCGTCTTTCTTGAGCTAAACCAAAATTGAGCATTTTTCAAAGGTCTCTACATATCGTTGTGGGGTTAAAAACGATCGAACTCCGGTGAGCTGTAACTCATTTTATTCCCGGAGGAAGATCACACAACAAAAACCCCCTGTCAAAGACCGATCCCACCATCAAGCGACGGCCGAATACCGCGGCGACACTGGCGCCCGACAGGGGAGACCCCCTGTTCTGATAGATCTCTTCCACGGTGTATTTCTCATCCCCATGGAATCGAACCTCAAGCACCTGGGAAGGGGACAGAATATTTGGGTCCTTGGCGTATTTGACAAAGGTTAGCAGCTTGGGATGGGCGCCGATCCAGAGATTCCCCTGGCTGTCCACTTCGATGTTGTCCACGCCCGTCCCCAGATCCATCGCCTTTTGAAATGTCAGTGAGCCGGATGTTATGTCCCGCTCGTAGAGGCGAATGCCGCCGGCTATGGTGGAGGCCACATACACGGTCTTACCGTCGTGGCTGATGTTGATCCCATTGGCATAGGCGATGTTTTCAGCCACCTTTCGAAACCCTTTTCCATCGTAGTAGAGGACATATGACCGGGCCAGTTGGAGATAATCCTCCAGTTTGCGGCCCAGAGGCGACGTGCTGCCGTGATCATTGGTCACGTAAAAGGCGTTTGGCCCCACCGGAATGACATCGTTGGGACTGTGCATCACCTTGCCGCTGATGGACGCCCGGTGCCAGAGCGTTTGGTTCCTTATATCGAAGATCTCTACGAATTGTCCCTCGCTTTTGTGGTTCACCACGAAAAGCGAAGCGATCCCCTCATCTGGAAGATACAGACCGATACCATGGGGATGAAACTCAATCCCGAGATCTTTTGTCAGCCTGATAAGGGTAGGGCGGGTGGAGGAGACATCAAAACCGAATATGGCGCCCTGCGCCCCGGCGCTGCCTCCGGCAAACCACTGTCGTCTGGCATCGGATGAGATGAAGGCCATCCCGGTTCGGGGATTGATGGTGATATCCTCGGAGCTCTGCACCCCGGAAATGAGTCGGCACATGCCCGTGTTTCTGGGCACAATGTCTTTGAACTCACCAGCATTCCAGGCCGTCTTCAGAATGAGCCCGGCGATGAGGAGCACAAGCAGCAAGACGACCAATAGGAGACCCTTCAATGGTTTCATGATCAGCCCTCCTCATGTTTTCCAATAACGTTCTTAAAATAGGATAAAAAAGGAGGTAGGTCAATCTCCCATGGAATTCGGAGAGGAGTTCGGATCGGTTGACGTTTAACCACGTAAAACGCATAATGATCCCCTCAGGAGTCTTCACCTGATGGGTTTGATTGAATCTACTATGGTAAAATACACGGTTTAATCGCCTTGCCACATCATCGGCGAGGGTGTCCACTGGCCGTGGCGCAAACACAACGGTTGCTGGATTGAGCCTCGGTTCTTATATGGTGCAGATAAAAAAGAGAAAAGACGCACTCCATCCGGGAACGAAAATTGCCACGTTGGGGACGTTCGCCGGCGTCTTTACGCCGAGCATCCTCACCATTCTGGGGATCATCCTCTTTCTTCGTTTAGGCTATGTGGTGGGGAGGGCTGGTTTGGGGAGGGCGCTTCTGATCATCCTTCTGGCCAATGCCATTTCGGTCCTTACCAGCATCTCCCTGTCCGCCATTGCCACCAATCTCCGCGTCAAGGGAGGCGGGGATTATTATTTGATCTCGCGAACCCTCGGCGTGGAATTTGGCGGCGCCATCGGCATTGTGCTGTTTCTGGCCCAGTCCGTTTCCATTGCCTTTTATTGTATCGGGTTCGGTGAAGCGATTCGGAGTATGCTTCCCCCCGGAAGCCATATCACCACACAGGTTATCGCCGTACTGGCGGTTGGATTTCTGGTCACCCTTGCCTGGCTCGGTGCGGATTGGGCCACAAAGTTCCAATTTATCGTCATGGCGCTTCTCGCACTGGCCCTGATCTCCTTCTTCTGGGGGGGACTGGAAAGATGGGAAGGGTCCATTTTTACGTCAAATTTATCCGCACCCGCCCACACGCTTCCCTTCTGGGTCTTGTTCGCCATATTCTTTCCTGCGGTGACCGGGTTTACACAGGGGGTCAGCATGTCCGGTGATCTTAAAGATCCGGGTCGGAGCCTCCCTATGGGCACGTTCATGGCGGTGGGCCTCTCCATCCTGGTCTACTTCGGTGTGGCCATCGTATTTGCAGGGGCCCTGCCCATCGAGGTGCTGGCCGGCGACTATGGCGCCATGAAACGGGTGGCACGAATCAATTTCCTCATTGACGCCGGGGTGATATCGGCCACGCTTTCATCCGCCATGGCCTCTTTCTTAGGGGCGCCTCGAATCCTCCAGTCCCTGGCCGCGGATCGTATCTTTCCTTTTCTGACCTTTTTTGCTAAGGGAGAGGGTCCCTTGAACAACCCCCGGAGAGGCGTCTTGCTCTCCTCGGTCATTGCCCTTGCCGCCATTGCGCTCGGGAATCTGAATATGATTGCGCCGGTGGTTTCCATGTTTTTCCTCATCTCCTACGGACTTCTCAATTATGCGACCTTTTTCGAATCAAGGTCTGCCAGCCCCTCCTTCAGGCCTCGATTCCGTTGGTTTGATGACCGGCTGAGTCTATTGGGATTTATGGCCTGTCTGGGGGTGATGCTGGCCATCGACATCACCGCCGGCGTCGTGGCCATATCGCTCCTTTTTGCCGTGTATCAGTATCTCAAACGGACGGCCGGCCCCGCCCGGTGGGCGGACGGCCGCCGTTCCTACCACCTGCAACGCATTCGCGATAATCTCCTGGCCGCTGAAGCCGAACCGGAACACCCTCGGGACTGGCGTCCGCAGGTGGCGGCCTTTTCCGATGACCCGCATCGACGGGTGCAACTCCTGACATTTGCGTCCTGGATCGAAGGAAAAAGCGGTCTGACCGCAGCCGTACGCGTCTTGGTGGGGAAGGGGTTGAAAATGTTGAAGGCCCGGGACGAGGCCGAAGCTGAATTGCGGAAGAATATCGTCGAAAACGGGCTGCACGCGTTTCCCCTCGTGGTCATCTCCCCCGAGCTTGGCGTGGCGGTTCATACGCTCCTCCAGACACTGGGCATCGGTCCGATTCGGGTCAATACCCTGCTCTTGAACTGGCTCGAGAATCTCCCCAGAAAACTTCTGGATCTCAGTCAGCTTCGATACGGCCGATACATCCAAATGGCCTTCAGGCTGGGATGAAATATTATTATCCTGGATGCAGAGGCAGAAGAATGGCAAGAACTGGTAGACAAAAAGGGACATGAGAGACGTATCGATGTCTGGTGGAGCGGGGACGCCACCAGCCGTCTCATGCTCCTTGTGGCGTATCTCATCAAAAGGGATGCTGCCTGGGAAGGCGCTTTGATCCGGGTGTTGGCCGTTCCTCGGCATTCAACCGCCGAGGGCCCGGGAGACGAGGCCCTGGAGCAGTTGCTCGACGACGTCCGCATCGACGCCCAAATTGAATTTGTAGAGAACAACACCGTCGAAACGATCGGTGCCCGATCAGGGGATGCCGCACTGGTGTTTATTCCCTTTCGCCTGCGCGGCAATCAGATGATGGGGTTTTCTCAGGAACCCCTTGAAGAACTCCTGAAGCCCCTTTCAGTGGTGGCCCTTGTTCTGGCGGCCGAAGACATCGATCTGGATGCCGAACCCGAGGAAGGCAAGGCTGCTGAAATGGCGGAGGCCGCCGACGACTTGGAAGACGCTCAGAAACGGGTGGACATGGCCCAAAAAGATGAAGCACAAGCGAAAGCGGAGTTGGAAGCGCTCATGGGTCAATTGAATCAGGCCAAGTCAGAGGGGAAGGACAGGGTCCTCATCAGTGAATTAGAGGCCGCGATAACAGCGGCCCAGGAAAGGGCGGAGAAGGCCTTAAGGAAGAGCGGAAAAGCCAGAGCCCGTCTGGAAAGGGCGGAAAAGGCGGCCGAGGCCATAGGGATGTTCGAAAAAAGAGTGGAAGAAAGCCGCGAGGAACAGCCTTAGGGTAAAAGGCATACTACGGGAAAAGGAGAGGCCGAGATGAAAACTGAAAAGCGCGTTATATCCACAGAGAGGGCCCCCAAACCGGTGGGGCCGTACAGTCAGGGCATTCTGGCAGGTGACACCCTTTATTGCGCGGGCCAGATAGGAATTGATCCAAAGGTCGGTGCGTTGGTGGATGGGGGTGTAAAAGCG
>JARRPY010000109.1:0-7874 GCA_037382425.1 Deltaproteobacteria bacterium | reverse complement strand
AGAGTCAACATCAAGACCAAAAAGGGAGAAATGAAAGTCGCCCCTGAAAATTGATCCTCGATTCAACTTGACACCGGATATTGCTTCGGGTTTTAATCAAATTAAATCCTCTTCATTCCGACTAAAAACAGGCAACCCAACAGCACAACCCAACCCCTCTGGGAGAAAAGCGCGGTGTTATGTCTCTAAAGGGTGGTGAAATGAAAGCCCCCGGCGGATAACAACATATCCACTCGGAGGTTTTTTTGTTGGAAGGGAGGTCATCCCGATGGGTCCGAAGACCCTTACACGCAGATTATCCGCCATCCTCAGCGCCGATGTCGAAGGCTATAGCCGCCTCATGCGGGACGACGAAGAGGCCACCGTACGCACCATTACCACCCATCGCAACGCAATGACCCATATTATTCAGCAATACCGCGGACGGGTGGTGGACTCCCCCGGGGACAATATTCTCGCCGAGTTTAGCAGTGTAGTAGATGCGGTCAACTGCGGTGTTGAGATTCAACGGGAGCTGGCCGAACGGAATGAAGAACTGCCGGAAAACCGCCGAATGCAGTTTCGTATCGGGATCAATCTGGGAGACGTGCTGGAAGAGGGAGACAGGATTTACGGAGACGGGGTCAATATTGCAGCCCGAATGGAAAGTTTGGCGGAAGCCGGAGGGATTTGTATCTCCGGCACGGTCTATGACGCCATTGAAAACAAAATCGGTCTTGAATATGAATACCTCGGCGAGCATGAAGTAAAAAACATAGACAAGCCTATCAGGGCATACCGGGTGCTCTCTTTTCCAGGCGCCGCCGCCCATCGGGTGGTCAGGGCAAAAAGGATTGTTGGAAGGACGTGGCGCAAGAGCCTGATCGCCCTCATCTGTTTGCTGATCTTGATAGCGGCCGTGGGTATTTGGCATTTCTATCCTCGCTCGAAGAAGTTGGTAGAGCCCACGGATGTCAGGAAGATGGCCTACCCGCTTCCGGATAAACCATCCATAGCGGTCCTGCCTTTTGTCAATATGGGCGGTGACCCTGATCAGGAATATTTTGCAGACGGCATTACCGAGGATCTGATTACAGACCTGTCACAGATGTCCGGATTATTTGTCATCGCCCGCAATTCGACCTTTGTCTATAAAGGAAGACCCACCAAGATCAGTCGGGTCGCAGAGGATTTAGGGGTCCGCTATGTTTTGGAAGGGAGTATCCGAAAATCCGGGGAGAAAGTCCGAATCAATGCGCAGCTTATCGATGCCACCACCGGTGGACACGTTTGGGCGAAGCGTTACGACGGCACCTTGGATAATGTCTTTGGTCTACAGGACAATATCACACACAAGATTGTTGCCGCACTTGCGGTCAAATTGTTGGCGGATGAAAAGGAAAAGATTGCCCGTAATGAAACCGATAATATCGAAGCCTATGATGCGTTTCTAAAAGGATGGGCGCATTATCGTCGTTGGACGCCTAAAGATTTCAGGGAGGCCATTCCCTATTTCGAAAGGGCCATTGAGTTGGATCCAAATTATGGGCGGGCCTATGCTGCGCTGGCTTCGATTTATTTGGAGACCTGGGAAAGACAATGGGATTGGCCCGGGGCTCTGGGGATTCTTGGCCTGGGGAGCCACGGGTGTTTCATGCGTGCAGAAACATACCTGAAGGAGGCCATGAAAAACCCGACGTCCCTGGCCCACGAGGTGGCATCTAAGCGGTACATTCATATGCTTTATCATGAGAAGGCGATTGATGAGGCTGAACGGGCCATCGCTTTAGATCCGAATGATGCCGATGGGTACGCGGCAATGGCCGAGGCCCTGATTTATGCGGGTAGGCCCGAGGAGGCGGTTGACTATATCAAAAAGGCGATGCGGCTTGATCCCAACAATCTGGCCAATTACCTCTACACCCTGGGAGTGGCTCACTTCGGCATGGAGCAATTTAAGAAGGCAGCGGCTTGCCTCGAAAGAGCGTTCAAACTAAATCCCAAGATGGGATCCCTGAAAAGGGCATATCTAGCCGTTGCATATTTGAACCTTGGTCAAAAGGAAAAGGCCAAGGCTGAACTAAATAAACCGGGAATTTCAGAAGTAAAGGAGATTTATGACTACTGGGTCCGAAGTCGCGCCAGATATAAAAACCCCGAAGACAGGGCCCGCCTTACCGAGGGGCTAAGCGAGTTGGGAGTGAAATGAAGTACACCATTAGATACTTTTCGCCATCTCACGGCCTCCCCGAAGACGTGATATTGAAAGGGGTGGAATGGGATACACTCAAGATGGAAAACCGAAGGCCGGACCTTGATTTGCTACATGTAAAAGGCTAGGATTCTATATCATATGGATATCTGGTTCCGTTAAAATAAGGTCTCAATGCTCAACTTCGGAAGAATAAGGACATAATGAAAACCCCACAAATTATTCCTGCGGACCAACTGGGCGAGGTGATTGCCGGAAATTTCAAAGAACGCGCATCCATTACCTGCTATGTCGGGTCCAACGCGGCGACGCCGACCACCCTGATTGAGTCTTTGACAGAGGCCATAAAATCCGGAAGCCCGGACTTGCCCTTTATGCGGATGGTGCATCTTCTGCTCCAGGGACCGATCCCCTATCTGGAGCGGGGCTTGCAGGATCGGATTATGGCCTATTCCATTTTTTCCGGAGGAGACGTACGAAAGGCCGCCAACCAGGGGCGCGCCTATTACCTCCCTTGTACGCTCGCCAATGTGGACGGTCTCATCGGCCCCGGCGAGAAATACGAAATTGATGTGGTGTTCATGAAGGTGACCCGAAATCCCCATACGGGCGAATACAGCCTGGGGCTTTCGGTGGAGGCGCTCCATACGGCCATTGATCACGCCCGTGTGGTGGTGGCCGAACTGGATTCGTCCATGCCGTTCACCCAGGGGCAGAGCGTGGTGGATGCGGGGTCCATAGACTATCTGGTGGAAGCGGGTGTCCAGCCGGTGTATGCGTTTGATCCGCCGGATTTCGACGAGCTGCCCAATGCAGAGAAGAGAATCGGCGAAATGATCGTCGAACACTTCATCCGCAACGGAGTGACCCTGCAGACGGGGATCGGCAAGATCCCCGATTCGGTCGTCGGCATCATTCGGGACAGCGACTTCAGGGATCTGGGGGTGCAGACCGAGCTATACGGCGATGGGCTCATGCTGTTGCAGAAGATGGGCATCATCACCAACCGAAAGAAAAAGGCCAACCTGGGCTACAGCACCACCTCCCTGATAATGGGATCCAGGGACCTCTACGATTTCTGCCATATGCGCACCGGCGTGCAAATGCGTCCCTGCGGCTACACCAACGGGGCCGAAATTATTCGTAAGAACAGTCCGTTTATTTCCATCAATACGGCCATGGGGATCGACCTTTTCGGAAATGTCTGGGCCGATTTCATCGATCCCCGAAGATACTACAGCGGCGTGGGTGGCCAGCCCGATTTCATCCGGGCCCTCAACCGCAGGGAATACGGTGCCCCAATCATAGCGGTCAAGAGCATCACCAATAAAGGCCGATCAAAGATCGTGCCGCATCATCCGGCCGGTGTCACGCTGACCGCATCTTCTTATGACGGGGTCGTCGTCGTGACGGAATACGGGGTGGCCGATCTCCGGGGGTTGACCACCGGAAACAAGGCCCTGGCTGTTGCCAGTATTGCCCACCCGCGATACCAAGATGAGTTGATGAAACAGGTGGTCGACGATCCATTCTTTACCAAGCCGCACGATTTCAGGACGGATCGGGTCCCCTACGGCGTCACGCTCTACTCGGGAAGTGTCCCGGAACCGGAAATCGACGTTTCATCATGATCTTCGCTTACCCATTCTGGGTGGACATTCCCTTTTCCCCCATCTCGGCTTCCTCCCACAAGCGGCATCTTCTTTCACCTTGACCCGTGGTCCCGGGTTTCCTATACTTCATGCCCATATTGTCACTGAAAGATGAATGTGACGGTTGAGCATCGGAGAGGGATTCTTTTGGCCGCCGAGACACCAAGTATGATGCCTTGGGGGCATTTCGTGAATTGGAGGTTATTTTATGGGAAAAGTAGGGATTATTGGCGTGGGTCAGAGCGCGTTTGTCCGCGGATATCCCGGGTCCATCCGGGAACTGGCCTTTGAGGGATTCAAGGATGCAGTAGGGGATGCATCAATCTCCAGCAAGGATATTGACGCCTCGGTGATCTGTTCGGCGCCGGAATATGACAAGCAGCGGTCGCCTGCGGGGGTGTTTGCAGAGTATCTCGGTCTTGTCCCCCAGCCCACCTGCTATCTGGAGAGTCTGTGCTCCTCCAGCAGCATGGGGCTTCGGATGGCCTATGCATTGGTCAAGTCAGGGCTCCATGATGTGGTGGCGGTCATCGGGTTTCAGAAGATGTCGGAGATTTCTTCGGCGGAATCACAGGAAAGAATGGGACGGGGTGCGGACATCCAATGGGAGAGTCCGTTCGGGACCATGATGCCCGCCTATTATGCCATGTATGCCCGGGCGCATATGGAAACCTACGGGACCACCCCCGATGATCTGGCGTTGATTCGGGTCAAGGCGGCCACCTATGGGCAGATCAATGAAAAGGCGGTGTATCGAAAACCCGTCACCTTCGAGATGTTCTCCGACCCGGAGAGTCCCATGTCCAATCCGGTGGCCAGTCCGCTGAGGGTGGGGGACTGCTGCGCCAATGCGGACGGGAGTTCCTGCGTGATCGTCGCCAATGAGGAAAAGGCAAAGGCTTTTTCAGAAAAGCCGGTGTGGATCATGGGGCTGGGCGCTTCATCCACATCCGTTAATCTGGCGGGAAGGGATCTCTTTACCGGGCTGAAGGTGGCGCAGGAAGCCGGAAAACAGGCCTATAAAATGGCCGGGGTTACCCCGAAAGATATAGATGTGGCCGAGGTGCACGACTGCTTCACCATTGCCGAGATGATGGCCTATGAGAACCTCGGTTTCGCCGAGCCCGGCGAGGGCAAGGAATTGATTAAATCCAAGGAGACCTACAAGGAGGGCCGCATCCCGGTGAATGTGGACGGCGGACTTCTATCCAAGGGGCACCCCATCGGGGCGACCGGCGGGTCCCAGATCAGGACCATCGTGCTCCAGTTGCGGGGAGAGGCCGGGGATATGCAGGTCAAAGACCCGCAAATCGGTTTGGTCCATAATATCGGCGGCGTGGGTCTGTATGGTAACGTGACGATTTTGGGGAGGTAAACAGATGGGGAAGAAGAAAAAAGAGGTGGATGCTCGTTTCAGCAAATTCGGGACCGTAAGCTTTACCTCCATTACCAAGGTAAATGATTTTATCGATTATCTGGAAAAGGATCAGGTCATGGCCAGCCGGTGCAAACAGTGCGGGATGGTCTTTTTTCCGCCCAGGGCCGATTGTTACCAATGCCTGTCCAGTGACATGGAATGGGTTGAGGTCTCGGGCAAGGGAAAACTGGTGACCTACAGTAAACTGGAGTTCGCGCCCATCGGTTTCGGAGATGACCTGCCCTACGCCATCGCCCTTCTCGATTATGGGGATTACAAAGTATTCGGGAGAATTGCGGACGAGGTTCCTGAGGACGAGATCAAAGTGGGCATGGAGATGACCACCCGGGTGAATCGGTTGCCCAACGGCCAATTGAACTATGTGTTTCAAAAGGCGTGATTGACCCCTCCCTTCCACCCGTGGTGCCGGCAGGGTGGAAGGGAGTGCCGATCCATGAACCCGCCCGAAGATGAACCGACGATCCGAGACTCCCTCTCCACGCGAGCCCGCTTCCGAGTGGCTGGAAATCTCCATCGCCATAGATGAGGTGGCGCATGATGCCTTGGGCAGTTTCCTCTTCGATATGGGCTGTACCGGCATCGTCACCTCAGATGAAGGGGGCCAGACCTTGAAGGCCTACCTCCCTTTAAGCCAGGTTTTGGAAGATACCCGGCAGGACATAGCGCAGTTTTTAAAGACGCTGCCGGCGATTTTTTCCCTCCAAGCGCCCCCTGTGTTGCGTTTCAGCAAATTGGCGGATCAGGACTGGCATGTGGCCTGGCGGCGATTTTTTAGACCCACCCGAGTGAGCCCTGATCTGCTGGTCCTCCCCGAATGGGAACCGATATCCCATGATATATCCGGCCACGTCATTCGGATGGATCCGGGGCCGGCCTTTGGCACGGGCTATCACGCCACGACCCGTATGTGCCTGAGGGCCATGGAAGCGGTCATCCCCGACGGCCCGTGGACCATGCTCGATGTGGGTACGGGAAGCGGCATCCTGGCCTTATACGCGGCCATGCTGGGGGCACGGAAGATCGTGGCCATCGACAATGATCCCGAGGCCCTGAGGTGGGCGCAACGAAATATCCGTCTCAACGGCCTGTCGGATGCCATTCACACGACATCCACGCCGGTTGAGAAGCTCCACGGACAGTTTTCCGTGGTATGCGCCAACCTCATTTTAGAAGAGATCAACCGGTTGCTGCCGGCCATTTCGGCCCGTACGGCCCTGAAAGGCTGGATGATCCTGTCCGGGATTCTTAGGGACCAGGTATCGACCGTCATAAAACGGGTTGAGGCGTTGGGTATCCAGCGATGGGACACCCTGCACGAGGGAGAGTGGGCCTGCCTCATGATCCAAAGCATGGGAGCGCATGCGTGAGACGGTTCTTTGTTGAAGATTTTAAGGACCGGGACGGCACATGCCGCATCACGGGATCCGAGGCCAGGCACATGGCCAAGGTGTTGCGGATGACATCCGGCGACCGTTTGATCCTGATGGATGGTCGCGGGCACCACTATCAGGGATGCATCACCCGCGTCGGCCGCCAGGTGGTTGAGGTAGCACTTGAAGCCCGTCTTCCGAGCCCCCCTGCTTCTCCCGTTGAAATCGTCCTGCTTCAGGCCCTGCTCAAATCAGGACCCATGGACACCCTGATTCAGAAGACATCTGAATTGGGAGCGGATCGCATGGTTCCATTTGCGGCCGGGCGGTCGGTGGTTCGGTTCGATGAGGCACGTCAGGCCAACAAAATGACCCACTGGAAAAAGATTGCCCGAAACGCCGCAAAGCAATCGGGAAGGGGCACCCCATTGCAGGTGGGGTCATTATCCGCTTTCGAAGGTCTGCTGGACAGGTACAAAACAGTGGATGCCCTGAAGGTGATCCTGTGGGAGGAAGAGGCGTCGAGAGATTTGAAGGGGGTGCTCAGATCGATGTCCACCACTCGCCGCTATGTGGGGATGGTCGGTCCGGAGGGGGGATTTTCCAAAGCAGAAGTCGAGCGGGCCCGGTCGGCCGGGTTCACCCCGGTCTCCTTGGGCCGGAGAGTCCTGCGCGCGGAGACGGCCGCCATCGCCATGACGGCCATTGTCCAGTATGAACTGGGGGATTTGGGGATTCCTTAGGGCGAGCCCTTCGGTCAGAGGGCGCCGTCCAGATCCTGAAACACATCCTCGATCCGATAGAGAATCTGATCCAGTTCATTGAGGCGCCTGGCCAGGAGATGGGCTCTGGCCGTTTCCTGGAGCGGTGCCATCTTCGCCACGTAAGGGGCCAGTTTTTTCTTGATTCCCGACGGGGTGTTGGGGCTTTCACTGATCATCATTAGGTCGTCGATAAGATGGTACAGGGAGGGGTCTTTTTCCACCAGCCGGTGGTAGGAGAGTTGCCGCAGACAATCGGCCAGATTGGGAAAAACTTTTTCGAAGGGTTTGTCAAAGAAGGGGACCACGCGGATGTCGATCTGCATGTATTGGCTCATTACTTCTCCTCCGGCGGATCGAGACCATTGAGTTCCCGACGCATGCCTTGGCGCCTTTAGGCCTCTATTGTATCTTCCTTTATCATCGCCACAAAACCGGTGGCCCTGTCAATCTATTTTTCTC
>JARRPY010000108.1:0-8432 GCA_037382425.1 Deltaproteobacteria bacterium | reverse complement strand
AAATAAAATAACCACTCATTTACTTCTATTCAGGAGGAACGACCATGTATGAAGACCTTAATGAAAAGATCGATCTGCTCTTAGACACACTCGATGAACTCAGAGGTCATCTTTGACTTAGACAACCAAAAAGCGTCACTTGTAAAAATAGAAAAGCTCATGCTGAAATCCGATTTCTGGCAGAAAGATCAAGACGAGATATCGAAAATAACACAAGAGCGAGCCGCCCTCAGTGAACAAATAGACGAATGGGAAACACTCAAAAAGGGTGCAGAAGATGCCAAGCTTTTGGCTGAAATGGCAGAAGAAGAAGACGACGTATCAACGCTCAAGGAGGTGGGCAAAGATGTTGCCCGCATGAAGCGGGAGATTGAAAACCTGGAGTTTCGGTCGTTGCTCGGAGAGAGAGATGACAGACGAAATGCCATCGTGGCCATCAATGCGGGTGCCGGCGGCACCGAGGCGCAGGATTGGGTGGAAATGCTTTTCAGGATGTACATCCGCTGGTGCGAGAATAAGGGGATGAAGACACGGGTCATTGACTTTCTAGCCGTTTCACCCTTTGACGCCACTGGGAGACGACACACCTCATTTGCGTCGGTTTCCGTTCTTCCGGAAGTCGACACGGACATCAACATTGAAGTGGATGAAAATGATCTGCGCATTGACACCTTCAGGGCCAGCGGTCCGGGTGGACAGCACGTGAACAAGACCAGTTCCGCGGTACGAATTACCCATCGCCCCACCGGAATTGTGGTGCAGTGCCAGAATGAGAAATCCCAGCACAGAAACAAAGAAATGGCCATGAAGGTGCTCAAATCGAAGCTATACGAATTGGAACGGGAGAAACTCGAGCAGAAAAAACAGGAAATGCATGACAACCAGCAGGATATCGCGTGGGGTAGTCAGATCCGGTCATATGTTTTCAACCCCTACAGGCTGGTGAAAGACCATCGGACCCATCTGGATGAGGGAAATGTGGATAAGGTCATGGATGGCGAGATTGATATGTTCATAGACGCCTACCTGAAAATGCAATAGACATCCTATCCGCCTTTGTAGGCCTGATCAATGCTCTCAATATACGTCTTCACTCCGTCACAGATGCCCTGGGCCAGTTGGTCCTGATAGGCCTTGCTTTTCAGGCGTCTCGATTCCGTGGGGTTGGTCAAGAACCCGGCCTCCACGAGAATCGCGGGCATCTGGGCGCCGATCAGGACGTAGAAGGGCGCCTGCTTCACCCCCAGACTTCTGACCCCCTTGTACTTCTTGCGCACACGCCCCACGGTTCTGTCTTGGACTTTTTCAGCCAGCCGGGCCGACTCGTGAATCTTGGTGTTGAGCATCAAGTCATTGAGGATGGTCTGGAGATCGCTGATGTTCTTTTCCGAGGTCGCATTTTCTCTTGCCGCCACCATCACCGCGCGCTTGTCTGTGGCCATATTTAAGAAATAGGTCTCCACCCCTCGAATCCGCCGGCTTTTATGCGCATTGACATGAAGTGAAATAAACAAATCGGCCTTCTTGATATTGGCAAGGGCAGTCCGCTGCTCCAACGATAAAAAGGTGTCCCGATCCCTCGTGAGAAAGACTTCACACCCCAGTTGCTTTTTCAGTTTTCTCTCCAGGATCTTGGCGATGCTCAATGTGATGTCCTTTTCATGCACCCCGCCTCGGGTTCGGCCGATATGACATCCGGGGTCCTTTCCCCCGTGACCCGGATCGATAACGATTCGCTGGACACTCAACCCGAGTTGCCTGGCCAAGGAGACGGTGCGATCCGGTGTGTTTACCCGCCTGATTCCCTTTCGCACATCCCGTTTGTTGGTTGCCAGCTCGGGCCTGAGTCGGGGGGCTTTTTCCTCAAATCGCCTCACGTCCACCACGATCCGAAACGGATCGTACAAATGGAAGACATCATAACTCCCTAGGGTCTTGATATCCAGAACCACACGGACCGTATCTTTTTTGTACTGACCTGCCCTGGCCCGTTGAAGCAAATCGCCCTTGATGGGGACCACGGCGTCGATGTCTTTGGGCACTCGGGTACGCTTCAGGTCCAGGTACAGCCTTCGCGGCTTATGGTGATCGGGATCCGCTTTTAAGAGGTGATGGCCGTATTTCACCGGGCCGTCCAGATCCACAACGACCCGGGTATAGTTTTGGGTGGACCAGTACCGAATATCCTCCACCTTGACAAGTTCGCTCGATGCCTCTCCCTGGTCCGCTTTTCTGCGTTTCCCATCCCGCATATTGAGCGCCTCGGCAAGCGCGTCCAGCCGCTTCTTGGCCAGCGGCGCCATGTCTCCCGAAGGGAATCTGACGTCCACTTTCAGGAATTCCACGTAGGCCTGGGCCGGCTCTTTTTTGTAGCGGTCATAGATCTCCCCGATCTTATACTGTGCATCATCTGCCAGACGGTGGGTGCCGTGCGCCGCAATCAGCTTCTTATACAAACCAATGGCATCGTCCAGGTAGGCCGAGTGACGTGAGTACCGGTAAAGTCCTGTATAGAGCCTCCCCGCCTGGTAAAGCGCCCACGCCGCCTCATCGCTCTTGGGGTATTTCTGATATACGCGTTCGTAACGCCGGATGCAGTTCAACCAATTGTGTCTAAATTTCTTCTTTTTTGGGGAACCATCGAGGGCCTTTCGGCACTGGTCTGCATGATTTAAAAGGACCACAGGCTTGGATGGAGACTTGCTGACCGCCGCCTGGGTTTCAAAAAGGACGCTTCCGACGATAAACAAAAACAGAATCGCCTGAAGCGTCACGTGCGTTTTAGATCGGATCAGTCGCGGAAATCTCAAAAAGCTCATGGGCGAGGTGGGTGTTCCGGGATTATGCATTCGAATCGATATGGGCTTTCAGCTTGCTTAATTCCAACAACGCGTCCAATGGGGTCATGCGGTCGATATTCAAACCTTGAATCCATTCTATCAACACCCGGTCCTGACCGCCGAAGAGATCCAGTTGGACCATTAGCCCATCCCTCTTTTGAGGCGTCACCTGGGCCATGTGAGGCATTCCCGATTCCGCCTCGGCCTCCCCCTCAAGATGATTCAGGATCTCGGTGGCCCTTTTGATGACATCTTCCGGCAAGCCCGCAATACGGGCCACCTGGATTCCGTAGCTGCGGCTGGTCCCTCCCGGCACCAATTTTCTTAAAAATACGATCTTTTCGTTCCACTCTCTCACGGCGATATTGAAATTCTTTACCCGCGGCTTGCTGGCCACCAATTCGGTCAATTCATGGTAATGCGTGGCAAAGAGGGTGCGCACACCCTTTTCCTCCTTGTCATGGAGGGCTTCCGCCACGGCCCAGGCGATACTGAGGCCATCATAGGTGCTGGTCCCCCGACCGATTTCGTCCAGGATCACCAGGCTTTTGGGTGTCGCATGCCGAAGAATATTTGCGGTTTCATTCATCTCCACCATGAAGGTGCTCTGGCCCTTGGCCAAGTCATCGGAAGCCCCCACCCGTGTAAAGATACGGTCCACGATCCCGATCACCGCCTTTGATGCCGGGACGAAGCTTCCCATCTGCGCCATCAGCACGGTCAGTGCCGTTTGTCTGAGTACCGTAGACTTCCCCGCCATGTTTGGACCGGTGATGATCATCAACTGCTGGGTTTCTGAATCCAGATGGATATCATTGGGGACAAAATCCTCATGTTTAACACTCACCTCAATCACGGGATGCCGACCGTCTTTGATGTCCAATTCACGCGTATCCCTGACCTCGGGCGCATGGTAGTTGTTCATCTCTGCGGTCTCTGCAAGCCCTGCGAGGGCATCAACCTTGGAAACAAAATCGGCGGTCTCTTTGATCCGTTGATTCTCCGAAGCGATTTTTCCCACAATCCTTTCGAAGATCTGATACTCCAATTCCGCACGCTTCTCTTCAGCCCCCAGGACTTCCCCTTCTTTAACCTTCAATGCCTCCGTAATATATCGCTCGCCGTTTACCAACGTCTGCTTCCTTATGTAATCCGGAGGCACCAGGTGGAGGTTCGCTTTGGAGATTTCGATATAATAGCCAAAGACTTTGTTAAACCCCACCTTCAGGCTTGAGATCCCCGTCTTTTTCTTTTCGGCAGCGGCAAATTCCGATATCCAGGTCTTTCCGCTCCGGCTCAGTTTGATCAACCCATCCAATGTCTCGTCATACCCACCCTTGATGATCCCCCCCTCCTTTAACGTGACCGGAGGATCTTCATTTATGGCCGCATCAATCAACCGGGCGATATCCTCGAGTGTATACAGTCCGTCACTGATGTCGGTCAAAAGGGTGCTTGGTGAATCCGACAGCGCATTTTTGATGAATGGAAGATTTAAGAGCGAGGTTTTCAGGGCCACCAGGTCCCTGGCATTGGCACGCCTCAAGGCGATACGGCCGTTCAATCGCCCGATATCGTAGACCTCTTTTAGTGCATTCCGCACGTCCTCTTTTAAGACATGGTCTTCCTTGAAACAGGCGACCGCCGCCAGACGCGATCTGATATCGTCGAGATGAACGAGGGGATAACCAATCCAGTTCTTCAAAAGACGGCTTCCCATGGGGGTCACGGTCTTGTCGAGGACATGAAACAGCGACCCCGCGGATGACTGCCGACGCATGGTCTTGAGGAGCTCCAGGTGGTAGACGGTGGATTCGTCCAACGCCATGAATTCCCCCACATGGTAAGTGACGATCTCTTTGATATGCGGCGGGAATTTCTTCTGTGTTTCTCGAAGGTAAAAGGCCAAAGCGCCGGCCGCAACGACCCCCTGAGACATTTCCTGACAGCCAAATCCAGCCAGAGATGCCACCTCCAACTGCTCTTTCAACAGGCGATCTGCATCTGACGGGTGAAAAATATCCGGGTCCAAGATCTCCAAGCGATAGTCTGCAAGCGTCTTTTCATCTGCCAGAGGATCCTGTTCCGGAAGCAACAACTCGGCCGGGTGTATTCTTCCCAATTCGTCCAAGAGATGTTCAAAGACCGTCAGTTCGGTGACCCTAAAGTCCCCTGTGGACAAATCCACATGGGCCAGTCCATACACGCCGTCTCTGCTCGAAATAGCAGCCATGTACAGATTTCCCGCTTCGGCACCATCCTGTTCATCCACCACCGATCCCGGTGTCACCAGCCGGATCACTTCTCTTTTTACAATGCCCTTGCTCGATTTCGGATCACCCGTCTGCTCGCAGATGGCCACCTTGCAGCCGTTTCTCACCAACTTTCCCACATAGGCTTTGCTGGCATGGTAGGGAATGCCACACATGGGGACCTTCTCACCATTGAATGTCCCCCTGGAGGTGAGAGTGATGCCCAGAATTTTGCTGGCAGTCTTCGCATCATCGAAAAACATCTCATAGAAATCACCCATCCTGAAAAATAAAATGGCATCAGGGAATTTGTCCTTGATGCCCATATATTGCCTGAGCATGGGTGTCATCTGAGTCATGAATCACGCCTTGCGCGCCCGCGTGTCCACAATGCCGCCTCTGGAATCAATCAGCCCGATGGTATCCCACCGGTTGCACTGCGGGCACTTCCATTGAAGTTCTCTGGGTTCAAAGCCGCATTGGGTGCATTTAAACCTAAGATAGGGCATATTTATCCGTTCTATGAGATCGGCATAATCGGCCATCACCTCTTCTGTTCGCTCGCGCTTCAGGAGAATTTTTCCTTTAAACCGTCTGGCCTCCCAAAAGGAAGGATCTGCTTCGAGCGCGCTGTCGACTTCCCGCAAGGCCCCCTCCACATCGTTTTTATTGTAAAGGTAACGGGCCAGGGCCAAGTGGGTGAATGGGTCCGAATTCGCGTCTGCGCATTCTTTGAGAAAGTCCTCTACGGGTTTCAGGTTCTTCATCTTTTTGTAGGCCCCTTCGAGCCGACGATAGGCCAGAAACGTGAACTGGGGAACCGTCTCTACGACCCGTTTCCACGTGGCAATGGCTTTTTTGAATTCTTGCCTCGCAAAAAAGAGATCGCCCAAATGAAGATAGGCGTCGACACATTGCCTATCCGTATGGATGGCCTTTTCAAAAAGCGACTTTGCCCGGGCAACATCCCCTTCTTTATGAAAAACTTTTCCCCTTTCCACCAAATGGTGGGCAAGAATGTGTCGATGGTCTTCTTTCAACAGTTGGGCAATCTTCTTTTCGACAAGGTAGGCATTTTCCCAATCCTTAAGTTCTTCGTAGAGCTTCTCAATGGCCCGAAGTGTGGGAAGATCGGCCGGATTCTTCTGGGCGACTTTTAAAAACATCTTGAGTGCGCGATTGAGGAACCCCCCCTTTTGGTAGTCCATACCCAGATCGAAGAGGGCACGCAGCTTTATCTGTTCATCGATATTGGGCCTATGAATGATGCTTTCCCGAATCCGGATGGCCCTGTCAATATTGCCCTTGGAACGATAGAGGTTTCCCAAAGCCACATAGGTCTCAATGGTATCGGAATTGACTTGGACGGATTTCGTAAATTCCTCTATGGCTTGGTCATGGTCATTGGAGAGAAGGTACTGGATCCCTCTAAAGAACGAACTGTCCCCGTGGCTGAGGAGCGCTCTTTCTTTTTCATTCCCAATTCGTCTAAACCAGGATCCTAAAACAAGTCCAATGATTAAAGAAATAATACTGGCCAATAGCAAATATTGGTTGCTCGGATCTTGGAACCATTGACCTAAAGTTTCGGACAAGATCATCTCCTCACTTGAAAAGCAGGCTTTTTGGGGTAAAAGGCGCCAACTGTTTGTTGAGCCATTAGGGGCCATCCATTCCGCAGGACCAGCCATCCCCAAACAAAGAGGGGTTTCGGGGTAATCATCCGTGGATACATTGGGGTTAGGATATCGGCGAGTTGGGGGCTAGCGGCTGATTGCCATTCCGTGTAAAGGTAAAATGCCACCAACGCCTGTCAGCCATCTGCGCAGGACCCTTACGGGAACAGGGTTAAAACGCATCTTGGGGCGCGTCACCTCAGGAATCGACGGACGGATGATCTTCGTTCATATCCGCCGTGGTAACCGGCAGATTCCTGAGCGAGTTCAGCTCCTTTTCCTTTTCCGCAACATCTCTTCTGAGGGCCCTGATCTGCCGTTTGAAATTCAAGCGTTCTGAAATGCCGTACAACCACGTGGCCAACACACCGATAAGGAACGTAATCACCGCGATGAGAAAAACCGGCATCCCCAATGATTGGCCTTGGACAAAGACAAGATTCACTTTGAAACGGATGGGGGTTGAAAGCGCTTCATAATTTTGTACGGCCAGAATAACCACAAGGAGTAAAAACAAAATGACCAGGATCCCTTTGATGTGCTTCATTCCTCACCTCCATATTCGTTAAACGCCTCAAAATGGGGTAATAGTTTCTCATAAGTCGCTTCTTTATGTTCGGGAATCACCCGCACCTCGCCCAATACCGTCATGAAATTGTGATCACCGTTCCATCGCGGCACAATGTGAAAGTGCATATGCGCTTCAACGCCGGCTCCTGCCACTTTTCCCATGTTGAGCCCCACATTAAACCCATCCGGGGACATCACCTTTTTCAGCACCTCGACTGCATTTCGAACCCTTTTCATTAAGTCCAGCGTTTCCGCTTCGGACAAAGAAGCCAGATCAGGGACATGTCTCACGGGAGCGACCAGCAGATGCCCGTTGATATAGGGAAACTTATTCATGATCACCAGGGTCAGCCGGCCCATAAAGAGGATCAGTCGCTCCCGATCCTGCTCGCGATTCTCACCCGGACAGAAGATGCACGCATTTTCTCCCTCTTGAGAGAGAATATATTCCATTCGCCAAGGCGCCCAAAGAAGCTTCATCTTCTCTCCCTAAAGCCGTATGATTTCCCCATTGATCGTCTTGTCGAGTTCCAGTATGCCGAGGGTATGGATTCCCGAAGCGCTGTAGCCGGTCGCAGTCCCCGGATTAAAGAGGCGCACGCCGTCAACCATCTGGTTCAGCGGCCTATGAGAATGCCCATAGATCAACACGTCCACCCCCTCAAGCAACGGCAAAATACGATCTTCCAAACCCGCCGCCGGCCCCCAACCGTGTATAATACCGATGGTGAAGCCCGCCAAACGAACAATCTTTTTATTGGGAAGGAGCCCTTTCACATCCGGTGGGTCCATATTGCCGTGGACACCATGAAATGTCTTCTTCTCCAGCAGTTCAATCACGTCCCTGGAGACCACATCGCCCGCATGAATGACCACATCCTTGTCATCTAAGTATTGATCATAGATCTCCAAGAATTCTTTGGTTACCTGGCCTAGGTGCGTGTCGGATATGACCCCGATTTTCATTCTCATACACTCCCAAAACCGTCCGATTCGGGTTCTTGAACATCCCGCACGAGTATACCAGTATCACAAAAAAAGACAAGACATAATCCATTGAAGCCCCAAACAACTCTATTGACCGGCGGTATCAT
>JARRPY010000107.1:0-7916 GCA_037382425.1 Deltaproteobacteria bacterium | reverse complement strand
TCCGGCGACTAAGGCGGGTCCCTCCTCTGCTTGAGCATGTAATCGTGAAGGGCGCTCTGGAGGGTCTCTTCGGCCAGTTGTGCGCAGTGCACCTGGTTCTGGGGTAAGCCGCCTACGGATTGGCGGATGCTGTCCGAGTCGATGTGGATGATCTCGTCCGGGCTTTTCCCTTGTGCCAGGGTGGCTGCCGAGCTGACACAGTTGAGGCTATAGACGCAGCCGTTGGTTCCATGTGAGGTGCGGATTACCTTGCCTTCCTGGAATTTCAGGGATATTTCCATGGTGTCCCCGCATTTGCCCGTGATTCTGGCGTGACCGTCAGGCCGGTTCAGATGGGGTACCAGCCAGAAATAGACGGCGACCCACGCCCCCACAATCACAAAGAGAACACCACCGATCAGCAAGAACCAGAGGGCATATTGAATCATGGGAGTGTTTTTGCCTCCGCCTCGGTTATGGACATCCCCGACGCTCTTTAACAACAGCCGGTCTGTCCTGACCGCGGCTGCGTCGAGGCTCCTGTGATCTTTTCCTTATCATCCGGTTCGATGACACAGCAACATGAACCGCTATTTCGGCCCAGGGCCGCGTTGATCACGGCTGCGGCGCAGCCCACACCTGTCTGGACGGTCAGGGCGCCTGTGGGGCAGTTGCGTGAACAGGCGCCGCATTCCATGCACAGATCCCGGTTGTCAATTCGGGCGTGGCGGTCATTTATGCTGAAAACCGCACGGGGGCAGACGGTGAGGCACAGGCCGCATCCCACACATTTTTCCTCGTCAAGCGCCAGGGTAACCACATCTTTGAGATATACAAATCGTTCCATTGGGGTTTTGCTCTTTATGTTGCAATGAGGGATATGATCCAGGCGCAGAGGCCCACGGCGCCCCCGGCGATCTCAAAAGGGATCGCCCATTTCATCTCTTTTTTGACTCCGGAGAGTGAGGTGTACGTGGATGCGCCGGTAAAATTCATGGCCAGGTAGGCGGACAGCGCAGGAATCAGAAAGACCCATGCGAGGACCGCCACCGTATCGGTCCAGCCATTCAGATGTATGGGCCAAAAGGCGACCAGAAAGATGGTGGAAATGAGACCCATAATCACCCCCTTCAGAGAAAACGCACGACCGGGCAGCCAGGGGAGAAGCATCGGGGTCAGCACCGCGCCCGCTACGATGGCACAAAGAAAAGCCGTGCCGGCGAAAAGCCCGTAAAGGCGTACGCCCTGCCAGAATCCCGCTTCACCGCCGAATCCACCGGCCAGCACAATGCACGGGAGGAGGATGAGACTCCACTTCAGGGTTCCCACCAGTTCCACCGGTACCAGCACCATTCTTTCCCGCAGGCCGAATGATTTTTTTCGCATCCGCGGGGTCGCCTTAAGGCCGGCGTCCAGAAACGCAGGGAGATCCCCGGACCGAATAGGGCCGTAGACGACTTTAAACCCCGATCGTTTATGGACCTCGTGCGCGGCCACGCCGGGCGCGGACAACTGGGGGAGAATCAATTCCCGGTGGTTCACGATGTGACCCAGGCCGGTGGACTCGATGCGCCCGAGCAGCTCTTCGGTACCGAATGTCCCTTTCCCTGCTGCACACCAGACATTGATTCCCTTGGTGTCGAGAACCAGGATCCATGCGTCTCTTTCGGAAAGGGCCTCCCGGAGGCGGTCAAAGCTCATTTTGTAATTGGCGGTGACCAGGACAGGCGCGTCACTCTCGGGGTTCCCGAGCGCATACAGCCCGGGATCGACGGTATAGTGCATGCGGCCGATACCCCATCGGGCCTTCATGCTCCCGAATCGGTCGGCCCACACCAATTTCGATGAAATCCGAGGCACCGATTCTGTCCGCGTGTCTACGCGACCGGTGACAAAAGATTGCTCCTGACGAGGCGGGCTCACCCGAGCCGCTTCTTTGCTCGGTCAGCATTCCTCTTGTGGCGATGGATGGACTTGAAGATCGACGGTGTTTAACATGATCGGGTTTTTTCTCCTGGTTTCATGCACCGTTCCCTTATTCGACGATCTGCTCGGATAACGCGTCCAAATCACGTGGTAACGGCATAAAGGCCCGCCTCAACAAGGAAAGATAGACGTCCATTATTCCCTGTACGGTGCAGTAACACACTCGGGGACCATCAATGGTTCCCTGTATCCAGCCGGTTTCCTTGAGAACCTTTAGGTGTTGGGACACGCTGGACTGTGCCAGAGGCAGCGCATCAACAATGTCACCGCATACGCACCGCTTTTCGAGAGGCTTGTTCAGGAGCATGCGGACGATCTCCAGCCTCATGGGGTGCGAAATGCCTTTGGATAATTCAACCAACTTTTTCTTGCATGTGTCAAATGGGAGACGGTCTATCTCAACAGCATTCATTTCGTGATCTCCACACGATGCTTTTACTTCCCCGGGTTTTTTATATCTGCTATCCTAAAGGCATAGCGATCAACACATGCGGCAATCTGAAAAAGGTATCACGGTGAATCTTAAAATAACCGGTTCTAAATAGACATCATCGTATATCGCCTATTTACGATAATAGGTCCTGTGTCCGTTCCTGTCAAGGGATTTTATGAACGGGCTGTTTCGCGCAACAGGTGGCGGGGAGCGATGGGCTTTGCATGGAGGGTTCAATATCGGTGGATCATGGGAGACGGCAAAAATAAAATAGCACCGTTCAAGAATCCGAAATTCCTGAAAATTGTGGATATTCACAACACTTTCCGGACTTCCGCCACTGTGTATCCGACAAGACTGCAGGATTCTTCACCCTTTAGGCGAAATTCTCCTACATTTTCCTTGACAGTATGCTGACCCTATGGCATGTAACAAATTTCACAAGGTGGAAGTTGCAATTGTCGCTTTTGGATTACTTAACGCGGTAAAGACCAGGAGAAAGATGCTATGACGCAAGAACAACCAAAAGGCCCCGTGGTCATCATCGGAGGGGGCATTGCGGGGATTCAGGCGGCCCTCACGCTCGCCAAAATCGGATACGGCGTTGTGCTGGTGGAACGAACGGCTTCACTGGGGGGGATGGTACCGAATCTACACCGGCTGTATCCGCTTTGCGCATGCTGTAAACTCAATCCAAGAATCGCCGCCTGTGAACAGGACCCGAACATTCAGGTGGTGCTGAATGCCCGTGTCATCGATGTGACCGGGACTGCCGGGGATTTCAAGGTCGCTTTGGAGACGGATGAGGGAAAGAAGGAGGTGGCCGCGGGCGCAATTGTCCTGGCTGCCGGTGTGGAGGCCTTTGATCCCACCCGTTATGAGACCTACGATTATGGTCATCTGCCCAATGTATTGACCAGTGTGGAGTATGAACAGCTTCAAAAGCCGCTGGGTCCCGGCGCCGGGGAGGTGAAGCGCCCTTCCGATGGAAAGACCCCCCTGAAAATCGCCTGGCTCCAGTGTGTGGGATCCCGGGATCTCAACCAGTGTGATGCCCCCTACTGTTCATCCGTATGCTGTATGTACGCCCTCAAAGAAGCCTTGAACACAAAGGACTGGAATGAGGATACCGAGACCGCCATCTTTTTCATGGACATGAGAACCCATGGCAAGGGATACGAAAATATCTTGAACCGGGCGGTGGAAAGAGACGTCCGTTTGGTGCGCAGCCGCGTCCACACAGTGGATTCGTTGGCCGGGAGTGACGACCTGGTGATTGCATACGCGGACGAAGAGGGACAGCCTCAAAAGGAAACCTTCGATATGGTGGTTCTCTCTGTGGGCATCCGACCCGCGGGAGATGCGGTAGAGTTGGCCGAGAAGATCGGGGTGGATCTAACCGGGGACCATTTTATTCGTACCGTGCCGTTTCATCCCGTATCCACCAATGTAGAGGGCGTCTTCGCCTGCGGCGGCATCAGCGGGCCGCATGATATCCATCAGTCCCTGATTGAGGCAAATGCCTCGGTATCGGAGATTACCGCTTTCCTGTCACCGGCGCCTTTTTCAGCTTCTGTTGCTTATCCGGAACCCTCGGATAGGGAGGGCACGGATCCCGAGATCCTTTTCGCCTATCATCTTTGCCCCGGCATGGATGGGTCATGGGGTACGACGCTCGAGGAGATGGCCGGGACCATGCCCGGAATCTCTGCCGTGGTCAGAACGGACGGAGATATTTTGGGATCTCTGGTGGAAGCGCTCAAAAAGAGCGGCGCCAATCGGCTCCTGTTCGGGAGCTGCACCCCAACCGTCCATACACACCTCATTGAATCGGCTCTCAAGTCGGCCGGGTTGAATCCCTATCTCTACGATACCGTGGATTTGAGAGCGATCGATCCCCAAAATGCCGCTGCCCAGCTCAAGGATCGACTCCGCATGGGGTCTGCCCGGGTCGCCCTCATTTCCCCGCCGCCCTTGCAAACATACCCGGTGATCAAACACGCCCTGGTGGTGGGCGGGGGGATTGCCGGGCTCGAAAGTGCCTTGGCCCTGGCCAGAAGTGGCTACCCGGTGACCGTGGCGGAAAAAGAAAAGGCACTGGGGGGGCATGCCCGCCACGTGAGCAGGACGTGGCAAGGAGATGATGTCCAGGCCTACCTCAATGATCTGATCGATTCGGTAAACGAGAACGAGGATATTACCGTCATGACCGAGACGGCCGTGAAGAAGAATATCGGCTTTCCCGGAAATTTCGTCACCACCCTGACCCAGAACGGCAGGGATGTGGAGGTTACCCACGGGGTGACCATCCTGGCCGCGGGCGGGACTCCGATTACCCCTGATGAATATGGGTACGGGCAGGAGAGGAATGTGTATCTCTGGTCGGAGCTGGCGCTCAAGATGATGGAAGATCCGGCAGGTGTTTCGGATGGCGATACGGGTGTTTTTATCCAGTGCGTGGGGTCCCGGGAACCCGGGTGCACCCATTGCAGCAATATTTGCTGTACATTTTCTATCCGCGCGGCCCTGGACCTAAAAGAGAAGAACCCTGAGATGGATATCTATATCTTTTATCGGGATATCCGGGCCTTCGGTGAAAGAGAAACCTTGTACAGGGAAGCCAGGGAAAAGGGTGTTAGGTTTATTCGCTACGAGAAGGACAATAAGCCCACTGTCGCGTCATCGGATACGGCGGACAAGCTCCGGGTGGTGGCCTATGACCCGGTGTTGCAGAGATCCATTGCGGTGATGGCGGATTTCGTGTCTCTCCAGACCGCCATCGTGGGATCAAACAATCCGGAGCTGGCCCGGATCTTCGGGGTGAATCTGGATGATGATGGCTTCCTGGCCGAATCCCCGGAGAAGCTCAAACCGGTGGTCACCACGGCAGATGGGGTATACATGGCCGGACTGGCGGTATATCCCAAAGACACCGCAGCCAGTATTTCACAGGCGAGGGCCGCGTCGGCCCAGGCCTTGGAAATACTTTCCCAGGATACGGTTCAGGTGGGCGGGGCTGTGGCCGAGGTTATGCCCGAGAAATGTGCGGTCTGTTGCACGTGTGTTCGGACATGCCCTTTTGATGTCCCGGTTATTGACCATGAAACGGGCGCCGCATATATCGATCCGGGTCTCTGCCGAGGCTGCGGTATGTGTGTGTCCGAATGCCCGGGAAAAGCCATTGTCATGGCCACCTGCAGCGATGACATGCTGGCCCAGGTTCCCGCGATGCTGTTGTCCACACCATGATCTCGACACCGCACTGCGGACCGACGGCTGTCAGATGGTCGATCGGGAATCAAAGCGTTTGTTGTCGGATGTGTGGGAATTATGCAGAAGTGGGTTAAGACGACTTCGCGTCTGAGTGGGAAGTTCGAGAGGAGAAAACAAAAATGAGTGAATTTACACCACGGATTATCGCCTTTTATTGCGCCAACTGTGCGTCATCCGCAGCAACGGTTTCCGAAGACATGAAAAAGACGTTGCCAGACAACGTAAAAATGATCCATGTCCCCTGTTCAGGGCGGGTGGAAATCCTCCATCTGCTGAAGCCGTTCGAGGAGGGGGCCGACGGTGTCTACGTGGCCGGCTGTCAGACCGACAGTTGTCAGTATGTCAGCGGTATCAATAAGGCGGCGCGCCGTGTTGCACACGTGAAAGGCATGCTGGAAGCACTCGGGATAGAGCCTGAAAGAATCGACGTGTTCAACCTCAGTGCCGGAAAGGGGGGGTCGTTTGTGGACACCGCCGTTGAAATGACCGAAAAGGTGAGAGCCTTGGGCCCCGTCATGCCGGCATAAACCCCATATTCATCTTGCGAGGGATATTATGATTGTTGCAAAACAAAAAGCCATCGAGGAACTTGTCGAGATGACCAGACCTTTCGGAAAGGTCCTCGTGGTGGGATGTAAGGGCTGTGTGACCGTATGCAATGTGGGTGGTGCAAAGGAAGTGGCTATTCTGGCTTCCGCCCTCAGGATTGCCGGAAAACGAGAAGGCCGGCAGTTGGTGGTGGGGGAGCATACGCTGGAGCGTCAGTGCGATCCGGAGTATATCAATGAATTGGCAGACATCGTGGGGGAGTATGAGGCCGTGTTGTCCATCGCCTGCGGCGTAGGGCCTCAGTTTATCTCAGAGAGGTATCCGTCTTTGCGGGTGTTTCCGGGTGTCAATACGCAATTTATGGGGGGTGCCGAGGCCCATGGGGTATGGTCCGAGCGGTGCGCCGGTTGCGGCACCTGTGTGGTTCACTATTTCGGCGGACTTTGCCCCATTGCGCGCTGTTCCAAGAGCCTCCAGAATGGTCCGTGCGGCGGGTCAGACGGAGGCAAATGTGAGATTTCGAAGGACGTCGATTGTATCTGGGATATTATTGTCCGACGCATGATGGATCAGGGCCGCCTGGAGGAGTTGATCGAATTCAAACCGCCCAAGAGCTGGACCACGGCACGGGACGGCGGCCCCAGGAGAATGGTACGGGAGGAACTGGTAGAATGAGCGAATACAAATCAGGAAGCAATCTGGAAAAGGTGTTAAAATCGGGTCATTTCGCTTTTACCGGTGAGTGCGGACCTCCCCAGGGTGCCAATGTGGAGCATCTGAGAGAAAAGGCCCGGCATCTGAAAGGGTGCGTGGATGCGGTGAATGTGACGGACAATCAGACGGCTGTGGTGCGCATGTCGAGCTGGGCCGCGTCTTTGATCCTCATGGAGGAAGGGCTGGAGCCCAATTTTCAGATGGTGTGCCGGGATAGAAACCGGCTGGCCATTCAGAGCGATATCATCGGGGCCTATTCCCTGGGGATTCGGAACATGCTTTGCCTGTCCGGGGATCATCAAAGCTTCGGCAACCATCCCGATGCGAAGAATGTCTTTGATATCGATTCCATGCAACTGATTCATGCGGTCAGAAAAATGCGGGACGAGGGGAAGTTTTTAAATGACCAGGATATGGATGTCCCGCCCCGGATGTTTGTGGGCGCTGCGTCCAACCCGTTTGCCGAGCCCTACGATTTTAGGGTGTACCGCCTGGCCAAGAAAATCGAAGCAGGAGCGGATTTCGTTCAGACCCAGTGTATCTACAACATGGACCGGTTCAGGGAATTCATGAAACGCGCCGTTGACATGGGCCTCCATGAGAAGTGTTACATCCTGGCCGGTGTCACCCCCATGAAGAGCGTGGGTATGGCGCTCTATATGGCCAAACAGGTGCCGGGTATGGATGTGCCGGATTTCCTGATTAAGCGGTTGCGCGGCGCAGGAAAGGGAAAGGTGGCGGAAGAGGGGATCAAATTCGCCCTGGAACAGATTGAAGCGTTCAGAGAGATGGAAGGTGTCGCCGGTGTCCACTTTATGGCCATCGAGTGGGAACACAAGGTGCGTGAGATTGCCGAAAGGGCAGGGATGTTACCCAGACCCGAGGTTTAATCCGTTTTAAAAATTTAGGGGAACGCAGGCCCGTTGGATCGGACATGTCCGATCCAACGGGCTTTTTTTCTTGAATTCCGCACCGGTTTGGC
>JARRPY010000106.1:0-13274 GCA_037382425.1 Deltaproteobacteria bacterium | reverse complement strand
CTCTTTTGTCCGAGCTGTAGCTCCTGATTTGGTTGAGGTGAATGCAGAGTGGCGATTATAGGATTGTCGTCAGATGCAAGGGAGCGGAAAGGACAATGGGTGGTCCATCCGGCCTGCTCGCCTTGTGCGAAAGGGCACCCGCCAGCCGATCTATGGGCCATATTCAAGGGAATCATTCCTATGAAAAGGCTCAGCAGAAAAATTCCGGGGAAAAGAAGAAAAAGCTTGTGTCTGCGTATGATCTTCATTTGCTTTAGGATACCTTTGACAGGAGGAATTGTACAAATTTCATGCCACAAATACCTTCACCCCCATAACTTACTAAAACTATTGGTTAATTTCTGTTTCCAAAAAAATATACATCCGCCACGGCTTGCCTTTGATTCTTAAGGAGTGGATAGAAACTACCCACTTCGGGATATCCAGTTGCATACCAAGTATCCAGGTTTCCTGCAGGGCATTGCAGGCCCAGCCAAACCTTTTGGTCAGCACATGGAAGTGAACTTTCCGTTTTCAAAAGAGATCTTTCGATTTCAGCTTGTTCTCGCACACATTTTATTGACACATCAATTTCGTGATATTATGATCCATTTAAGACTCAAACGAAATAAAAAAGATATGGACGATTCTGTTTTTGTACTGAAGGCCCTTGCCGACGAGACGCGTTTTCGAATGATTCACCTGCTGTTGACCCACGATCTTTGCGTGGGGGCTTTGGCGGATCATCTCTCATTGTCCAAGGCCGCCGTGTCCCAACACCTTCAGATACTGCGGAAGGCGGGACTGGTGAAAGGAGAGAAACGGGGCTACTGGACCCACTACGGTGTCAATAGAGGCGCGATCCATGAGATTGCAGACATGCTGAAAGAAACCGCGGATCACGCTCCTGAATCGAGGGTAGCCTGTCACCGGAATATCGAGGAAGAAAGAAAGACAGCTAACCTGGAAAGGAGGACTTTTCCCATGTGTCAGAATTGTTGTGAGCATCCGACTCAGTTGAAGGACAAGCCGGAAAACTGCACGCCTGAGCAGATCAAGGAGTGCCATGGGGATGAAAAGGATCACCCCTGTGCACGAAAAGCTCGTATTCATACAGACAAATAAGTAAGTCAAACATTCCTGTTGAGGCGGATTGATGCCGCAACGTTTCAAGTTCGATCGATTGGAATTGGCCGGATCCCTGGGGGATTTGGGCACATTGCTGCCGATTGCCATTGCCATGGTCCTATTCAACGGTCTCAGCGCGCTGGGGCTGTTTCTGAGTATCGGCCTTTTTTATATTATTTCGGGAATCTATTTCGGCATCACCGTCCCTGTCCAGCCCATGAAAGTTATTGGCGCCTACGCCATCGCCACCGCCATGAGCCCCGATCAGATTCTGGCGTCGTCGCTGCTCATGGGCGTGTTTCTGTTGATCGTCGGGCTTACCGGGGCCATTGATCTTATCCGGAAAGTTACGCCCAGGTCGGTCATCCGGGGTGTACAGCTTTCCACCGGGGCGCTGCTCATTTCCGGCGGGGTCAAGTTCATGATCGGAACCTCCAAGTATCAAGTGCTCCAGCAGGCGGTGGAGCCTCATCTCTCTTTTCAGTCGGTCGTGGGTGTCCCCATCAGCCTGGTGATCGG
This sequence comes from Deltaproteobacteria bacterium, assembly GCA_037382425.1. Lineage (GTDB taxonomy): Bacteria > Desulfobacterota > DSM-4660 > Desulfatiglandales > Desulfatiglandaceae > JAIPDZ01. The sequence goes on along the minus strand of JARRPY010000106.1, from coordinate 11,648 downwards.
CGCCGTGGCCGCCATTGTCACCCTCCTGATGCTTGACAATAAGAAATTCCCTGCCGGATTGATTGTTGTGGCGGGCGGAATCGCCGTTGGCCTTGCCTTGGGCGCCAGGTTTGACTTGAGCGGCGGAGTTTTGGGCTTTCACCTCCCCGAAATCCTTCCCTTCGGGTTTCCGGCCAAGGCGGATTTCACTTTCGCCTTGTTCGCCCTGGTGCTGCCTCAGTTGCCCATGACACTGGGGAACGCGGTGCTGGCCTACACGGATCTCTCAAAGGAGTATTTCGGAACGCGGTCGGCAAGGGTCACCAACCGAAACGCCTGCGTGAGCATGGCGCTGGCCAATTTTTTCAGCTTTTCGTTAGGCGGCATGCCGTTGTGCCACGGGGCCGGCGGTCTGGCGGCCCACTACCGCTTCGGGGCGAGAACAGCGGGGTCCAATGTGATCATCGGGTTCCTCTTTTTGGCGCTGGCGGTGCTTTTGGGCGACGACATTATCGGACTTTTCAACCTCCTGCCCATGTCCATTTTGGGTGTTCTGCTGGTATTCGCGGGCGCTCAGCTGACGCTCACCATCATGGATCTGGACCATCGCAAGGACTATTTTATCGCCACTTTGATTCTGGGCATCACCCTGGCCTCAAACCTGGCGGCCGGTTTCATTGCGGGGATGGTCGTTGCCCAGCTTTTAAGGTGGGATAAATTGTCTGTATAAATGGCGAGTTGGGAAGGGCTATCCGAGTGATGAGCGAATCCATTCATGTTGAACACTTGACCAAGCGTTTTGAAAATGTCGAAGCGGTTGCGGACATTTCTTTCAGCGTCCGCCAGGGCGAGCTGTTCGGTTTCCTCGGTCCCAACGGGGCGGGAAAAACCACCACCATCAACATGCTCACGGGTCTGGCCCGGCCGGACGCGGGAACGGTCCGGATCGCGGGGATCGACTGTACACGAAATCTCAAGACGGCCCAGCATTTGATTGGGGTGGTTCCGGATGAGAGCAGCCTCTATCCCGAGTTGACCGGGTTTGAGAACCTCTCATTCTGTGCAGCCCTTTATGGTATACACAAAAAGGAACGAGAAACCCGAGCCCGTGAATTGCTCGACTCATTCAGTCTCACCGATGCGGGGGACCGGAAGTTCGGCGGCTATTCCAAGGGGATGAAGCGGAAGCTTACCATCGCAGCAGGCATCATCCACCATCCGGATATCCTTTTCCTCGACGAACCCACTACCGGAATTGACGTAGCCAGCGCCCGGCAGATCCGGCAACTCATTGCAGACTTGAACCGGACCGGAACCACCATCTTTTTAACCACCCATTACATTGAAGAGGCCGAACGACTCTGCGAGCGCATCGCCTTCATCGTGCAGGGAAAGATCGTCCAGATCGATACCGTGAACAACCTTATCCAGCCAATTCAGGATAGACACGTCATGAAGCTTGCCCTGCTGAACCCCGAACCGAGGCTTCGGAAGATGCTTGCCGCCGCGTTTCCCGACCTGATGTTCCGGGATGCCGGTAAGGGGTCGATCCGTATCGAGGCCGGCACCCCCGTTCATGTGGGTCCCATCGTCCGCTTCATTGAAGATCAGGGCGTTGAGGTAGCCGAAGCCCGCCGCATACGCCTGTCGCTCGAGGATGTGTTCGTGCGGATTACGGGGATTGAGGCCGATGCCATGAAAAGGGAAAAAGAGAAAGGCGGGGGCAAAGCATGAAACGTTGGATCGCCTTCTGGAACATCTTTGTCAAAGACCTGCGGGCCTACTACCTCAAACCACCCAATGTGAGCTGGGGCCTGATCTTCCCCCTGGCCTGGACCGGGATGTTTTTCATCAAATCCGGCAGCTTGAAAGACGTGGTTTCCCTGGTTCCCGGCGTGGTATCCCTTTCCATCCTCTTCGGGACCACCTCGCTGCTCTCGGTTACGGTGACCTTTGAAAAGAAAGGGAAATCCTTTGACCGTCTCCTTATGGCCCCCATCCCCCTCGAGCTTCTGATGTTGGCCAAGACCTCGGGGGCCATCCTCTTCGGCGTGGTCAATGCCTTTGTGCCCATCCTCATGGCGGCCTTCCTCACCGACCTTTCTCAGGTCCTGTGGACGGCGGCGATTCCGGCCATTGTCCTGATCGCCGTCAGTTCCACCTTCCTGGGGCTCTTTGTGGCGGTCTCGGTGAGCGAGGTCTTTGAAGCCCAGACTTTTTCTAATTTTTTCCGCTTCCCCATGATCTTTCTCTGCGGCCTGTTCTTCCCCATCGAACGGCTGCCATTGTTTCTGCGGCCCCTGTCTTACGTCTTTCCCCTGACTTATGGAGTCGACATCCTCCATGAAGCCTTCCACGGCCATCACCTGATGCCGTTTTCAATCGACTTTGCGGCCCTTTTTCTTTTCTGTGTCGCCCTTTTCCTGGTCAGTCTTTACAACATCGGGAAACGATGGATCCTCTGAACGCTCCACACCTTTGATCTTTTGTCTTGACATCATCAGTTGTTATCATATAATTATATCATAAAATATATGGAGTCCGTTATGCGAACCACTTTGAATGTAGACGAAAAAAACCTAACGGAAATTATGAAACTCACTGGCGCCAAAAACAGGTCTCAGGCAATCAATTTCGTTCTTCAGGATTTTGTTAAAAAGAAACGCCTGCAGAAGCTCCTCGAGCTCAGGGGAAACTTGCATCTCGATAATAACTGGAAAGATGTGAGGGAGATGGAAATGGATGAAAGCTGACGTCCTAGCAGATACCTCCGTCTGGATCGAGTATTTTAATCATCGCCAGTCAGAAAGTGGGGACGCGGTAGAAGCGCTTCTGAGAGATGAACGGGTGGTCATAACGGGCATTGTTCTGACTGAGTTGCTGCAAGGTGCAAAGCTGAAAAATGAGTTTGATGCCATTCTGGATAGCATGCTGGCCCTTCCATTTCTTGATGCCAAGACCAATACATGGATTGAATCCGGCAGGTTGTCTTATTCCCTTCGCAGGAAAGGGGTGACGGTTCCCACCACAGATGTCATCATTGCCAGTCTGACCTTAGAGAACCAGTGTCTCCTTTTCTCGCTCGATTCTCATTTTGATCGAATCCCCGGGATAAAGCGATATCCTGAAGTGGTCCCGGAAACCCCGGGCCGATCAACCTGAGGCAACATTTCGGACCACATCTCCTGTGTGGTTGCGGCCCAAGACTCGCGTTGGGCATTTCTTTTTTCGATTCGCGTCTCAACCCGCTACCGGTTTCTGTCGGATCTGTCCTTCACATAATTTCTGTATTCCCTCAACAGGACAACGGCATACTCCCTGCGGGCGCTGATGGACTCGGGAATGAAGTTATTTCTCTCTTCCAGTTCGTTGATGATTTCATCGGCGGTCTCATAGGTCGGCCTTCTGTTTTCGGCGAACAGTTCGGCCATTATGTCGTCGAGGCCTTTGACGCTCACCTGGGTATTATCCGGAAATTTCAGCATGCGCCGGCCAACTGCCGGCGGGGGTGAGACTCATCCGTCCGTTCATGCGTTCCCTTCATGTGGGGCCGCCCTCCGGTTTTGTTGGGCGGTATGTTCCGGCTTTTTCGATATATCCGCTTCATCGTATGACATGTCAATTTCCTTCAAATGGGATCCTGCCGGCGACGCACGGTCCTGCAATATCTCCGTCCTCTTCCGGCCATGGATCAGGGTTCACAGGTCGTTTGAACCGCAACGCCACATTGACCAGACTGATCAGCACCGGCACCTCTACCAGGGGCCCGATCACCGCGGCAAAGGCCTGGCCCGAGTCGATGCCGAAGACGGCCACGGCCACGGCAATGGCCAGTTCAAAATTGTTGGACGCCGCCGTAAAACTCAAGGTGGTGGACTGCTCATAAGTCGCCCCCACCTTCATGGACAGATAAAAAGAGACAAAGAACATGATCACAAAGTAGACACACAGGGGAATCGCCACGCGAATCACATCCAGGGGCAACTCAACGATATACTCGCCTTTCAGCGAAAACATCACCAGGATCGTAAACAGGAGGGCGATCAAGGTGATGGGACTGATTTTTGGGATGAACTTCTCTTCATACCATTCACGGCCTTTGGTCTTGAGACCGACCACACGGCTCAGCATGCCCGCGATAAACGGGATGCCCAGGTAAATGAACACGCTCTCTGCAATCTGGCCGATGGAGATGTCCACCACGGCGCCTTTCAGTCCCAGCCACTGGGGAACCACCGTAATGAAGATATACGCGTAGACGGAGAAAAAGATCACCTGGAAGATGGAATTAAAGGCCACCAGCCCGGCACAGTACTCCCGGTCCCCGGAGGCCAGATCATTCCACACAATGACCATGGCGATGCACCGGGCCAGGCCGATCATGATGAGACCCACCATGTACTCATGATGGCCGGAGAGGAAGGTAATGGCCAGCACAAACATGAGGATGGGCCCGATGACCCAATTCTGAATAAGCGACAGGGCCAGCACCTTCATGTTCCGGAAAACGGGCCCCATTTTTTCGTATCTCACCTTGGCCAGCGGTGGGTACATCATGAGGATGAGTCCAATGGCAATGGGAATGTTCGTGGTGCCCACCCGGAAGTAGTCAATCACCTCTCGAATACCCGGAAAAAAATACCCCCACATGACCCCCACGAACATCCCCAGGAAAATCCAGAGGGTCAGAAAGCGATCCAAAAGGGACAGACGTTTTGCAACAGAACCCCTCTCCTCCATCATCTTCCTCCTTATCGTCGTCTGAATAAGGGATTTCCCATACACAACCCACCACAGATCTATACCAGCCTGACCGCCAAATGAGTCATGCGATTTCTTGGATGCCCTGCGTCTCGTTCACGACACGGCGAACGTCTGAAAGGCATCACCTCCCTTTCGGGTTTGTGACGGCGCAGTTGCATCCTCCGGCCTTTTTCTCAGCCGCGATGCGTTCCATGATACGAGAACGGCCGTGGTGTAAGACATCCTTTCGGATATCCTCCGCGGTGTACCCGAAACAATAGCAGATGATTTTCTGTCCCATAAACGGACCTCTGCGCTATTTTTTCGACTCCCCATTGGGATTCGGTCAATGCCGTTTCATGTTCTCTTCCGATGCAAACGATCAAACGTCGAAAGAAAACTGGGCCATATAGCTTCGGAGATCTTCAGCCGCTTCTTCCGCCGGTTCAGGACAGCCTTCGGGGCCTTTCACCCCCTGGGCCATGAAGGTGGCAAAGACCATACGCGTGGGCTGATCACATTCCCGGCAGTTGCTCTCGGGGAGACGTTTCAAAATCTCAAAGACTTTGGGTTTGGGATGGCCCGTAATAATCTTTCCCTGAACCCGGAAGGACACGGCCGGCGGATCCTCCAGGTACTCGAAGCCTCCCTGTTCGGCATTGATATAGGGAAGGGCATTGGCGACGTCCTGTTCCAGGTGAGCGACGCAGTGAACCGACTGGAATCCCGGATTGCACTTGGCCCGAAAAATCTCTTTGTTGTAGCCTTTGGGCAACATGGCATCTGGCCCTCTTTATAACGAAGTAAGAAACGGATTGAGGATGAAGTAGACGCCCAACAGCACGATCACCACCCCCGCCCCCTTTCGGAACCAGTTCCCGGCCCCCTGCCAGGCGCTGTTCTCCATGACCCTTTTCACCGCGGCCGTTGAACTCCCGGCCACCACGATGGGGAGACAATGGCCGATGGCGAAGAGGAGAATAAACAGGATACCCGCGGCAACCTCTTTTTGAACGGTGATGATGGCCAGGATGGGCGCGATGAACCCGAAAGTGCAGGATCCGGAGAGGACCCCGTAGGCCAGTCCCAGCACCAGGGCCCCAAACATGCCCCGAAGATTGAGTTTGTATAGAAGGGTTCCGGACATGGAGCACTTTTCAACGCCCAGCATGCCTAAAGCCACCCAGACCAGCACCAGACCCACCAGAACCTGCCAGTAGCTGCCCACATCCCCCAGCATCCGTCCCAAGAGAGTGCAGATAATGCCGATGAGCGCGATGGTGCTAAAGAGGCCCGCGGTAAAGGCGATGGAATAGTGGGCCGCCTGCCTGGGCTTCAGGAGCGTCTCCTGGCCCCCAACATAGGCCACGATCAGGGGAATGGATGCCAGATGGCAGGGGCTGAACACCACACTGATCATGCCCCAGATAAAACAGCCCACTGCTGCGATGGCCGTCCCCCCCGCAATCCATTGATTGACGGTGAGAAAGATATTTTCGAGCATCAATAAGCCCCCGTTGGGTCTTTCTATATTGCGGGTCTTATCCTACTCCCATCTCTCTAAGCCGCGAAACAATGTCCGTTTCGCTCATGAAACCGGTATGCCTATAGACCTCTTTTCCGTTTTCATCAAAAAAGATCTGAGTGGGAATCGCCCGGACATTGAACCGTTTGGCCGCTTCTTTGTTTTTCCATACGTCGATAAATACGATGGCGGCCTTCCCCTTGTATTTCTTCTCCACCTTTTCCATGACCGGCACCATCATCTTGCAAGGGATGCACTCGTTGGCGCCCAGATCCACCATGGTGGGCATTCCCTTCACCGGAACATCGCCGCCCGACGGTTGCGAATGGGAGGCGGCGGGTTCGTCGGAAAAACAACCCGACAAGGGAAGCGTCATCACGATAATGAAGCCGGCCAACACCCCAATACCAAGCGAAATGGTCTTGATGTGTCTCCCCATTTACGTGACTCCCAATGCGGTCAGTTGTTTCAAGATTTTTTCTTCTGCAAAGAACCCCACGTGCCGAAAGACCTCCTGGCCAGTCTTATCGTAGAAGACCTGCACCGGTATCGATCGAATACCGAAACGAGCCCCCAGGAGGCGATTTTCCCCCACATGGACGAAGACCACATTCAATGCGTCGGGAAACTTCTTGCGCAGCTTCTCCAAAACAGGCTGCATCATATCGCAAGGGACACAGCCCGTGGCACCGAATTCCACCATGGTGGGCTTGCCCGACCTGCGGGCCCTGTCCACCGGATTGTCCATGGCCAGGGCATACCGGTCCCCGACCCACTCTGCGTTGACTTGGATAGCCCTGTCTTCCCCCAAGTCCTGGAGATAGGATGCAAAGGCGTCCTGCCGTTTCTGCTGGACCAGGACCTGTTGGATGGTCTCTTTCACCTGTTCGAACGGCATCCCCTGAACCATGGCCTTGTTCGCCTCGTAAAAGGCCTTTGCCTCGGCCTCCGACACCTCAACACCCTGAAACTTCTGGTCCAGATAGGCCCGAATGGCTTCGGTATCGGAAAGGTCTTTTTCAACCGATTTGGATGATCGGGCTTCCTGGACCAGCATCGCCTGCACGGCCTCCTGCTCCAGGAGGAAAAAGAGATTTCTCCTCAGTTCCGCCCGGATGCTCGGATCGGCCGCTTCCACTTTCGCATTAAGCTGAGACGCCTTGATTTGCAGCCCTCGAGTGACAAGGAGGGTCCCTTTCTTCAGCGGGACCAATTGCGCTTTCTTGAGCATGCCGACAGCAAGCCCCGGGTATACCTGCTCTACCGTTTTGGGCGCGGGGTTGTCCGCATGAACCAGAGCGCTCTGAAAACAGGCAAACCACACGCACAAAAATCCAATCAAGGCCCATTTGTGTCTTATCATATGATTCTCCTGATCTGTCATTGGGGCAATAGAATTGACTATTTCGATATCCACCCCTTGATCTCATCTTTCGAAGGCACCTTTCCCACAGCTTTCACCTCGCCGTCCACCACCACGGCCGGGGTCATGAACACGCCATGCTTGGCGATTTCCATGGTGTCGGTCACCTTCACCACATCGGCGGAAACACCGGCTTCGGACACAGCTTCCTTAACCGTCTTTTCCGTCTGCTGGCACTTGTGGCAGCCAGGACCCAATACTTTAATTTCCATCTTATGTCTCCTTATTCTTCATTCTTTCTTTATGTGACGCACCCTTGCGCCTCTTTCAGCCACGCCATCAATTTCGATTTGGGCGGCACGCTGCCCACCGATTTCACCCGGCCGTTAATGATCAGGGCCGGAGTCCCCATGACACCGTATCCGCCGATCGCTTTGGGGTCCCGAACGTGTTCGATGTCGGCCGCCATCCCGGTTTCAGCCATAACCTGCATGAGCTCCTGTTCCAGCCGGTCGCATTGGACGCATCCCGGGCCCAGAACCTTAATTTCGAGTCCCTCGGATGCTTCCTCCTCAAACGGTTTTCCCAGATACTTTTTGAATTCCCGCAAAAAGGCCTTTCGGTAATTATCTTGCACTTTGGGCGGGATATAATTCTTCCCGGAAAGCCGGGCCAGGAGCTCGTCTGCCGCCACCGGGTCCGCTTCCTCGGCATAGGAGGCAGCCATTTCTTCCATAACGGCCTTAAGTCCTATGATCCCGACGGACGACCCCCCGACCTTGATCTGCGTAACATCTTCCTGTGACATTCTTACCTTCTCCAGTTTCCTAACGCCTCATGCCTAACGCCTTACGCCTCTCTCATCCCGCAATCCACCCATAGCTCATGCCGGCAATAGTGGATAAGACCACAATGATCGCGCAGAAGACTGCGGTCTTCTTGACCCCCATGACCCCACCGATGACCAGCATATTGGGTAGGGATAGGGCCGGGCCGGCGAGAAGCAAAGACAATGCGGGGCCCTTACCCATGCCCGCGCCGATCAGTCCCTGAAGAATGGGGACCTCTGTTAATGTGGCGAAGTACATGAGCGCCCCGGAAACCGAGGCGAACAGATTGGCCCACAGAGAGTTCCCGCCCACCAGGGACTCAATGTAATGGTCGGGAATCAGGGCCGGATGCCCCGGCCTCCCCAGCATAAACCCGGCCACCAGCACACCCGCGCCCAGGAGCGGAAAGATCTGTTTCATAAAGCCCCAGGTGGACTGGACCCAGGCGGTTCGCTCCTCTTTCACAAACCAGGCTTTCAGCGTGAACCCCAGGATGATCAGAAGTCCGGCGGTAATATACCATTTGGCCGCAAAAACAGCAGGCCAGATTCCGGTGGACCCCTGGGCCGGTTTTGCAAAGGCGGCGAAGATCAGGATGAGCACCAGGGTCAACATGAACAGGGCCTCTTGCGTGAGGGTTCGACCGGTGCCCTCTTCATCGGGCAGGTATATCTGACCGGCCGCCCTTTCTGCATCGTCTTTCCTGAAAATGAACGCCATGAGAAGGCCGGTGATGATAGCAAAGAGAACGGCGCCGATGGCCCGGGCCAGGCCCAGTTGCCAGCCGAGTATTCGGGCGGTCAGGACAATGGCCAGGACATTGATGGCGGGCCCGGAGTAGAGAAAGGCCGTGGCCGGTCCGATACCCGCGCCCCGGGTATAGATCCCGGCAAAAAGCGGGAGGACGGTGCATGAACACACCGCCAGGACCGTTCCTGAAATCGAGGCCACCGAATAAGAAAGGACCTTCCGGGCCGTTGCCCCGAAATATTTGAGTACGGCCGCCTGGGAAACGAACACCGAAATGGCGCCCGCAATGAAAAAGGCCGGGATCAGGCAGGTGAGTACGTGCTTCCTCGCATATTCCTGGAGCATCATAAAGGCCTCCAGCCCGGACTGGCGGATCCTGGGCTCGGACCAGGGCACGTAGTAAGCCGCAGCAAAAATCAGTACAATCAATACCAGTTTCCAGCGTTCTTTCATTTTATTCACCTCTCCACCGCTTATATATAACTAAAGGGGCATATAGCTATGTAAACAGCCCAAAAAAATTTATGATCCGCAGATCTCCTCCCGCCGGATAGAAGGGAGTTTGCGGATCAGATCCGCCACTTCCGGATCGTCGTCCAGCCAGTGGCGGAGGTTGCCCATAAGGCTGGATACATAGGGTGATTTGCCCCCATCCGAAAGAAAATAGTTTACCCACAGACCGTCCTTACGGTAGTCAACAAGATCGGCCTCACCGAGTATTCTCAGGTGCTTGGAGACGCTGGGCTGGGAAATGCCCAATGCCTTCTGAATCTCGCACACACACATCGCCTTGTGCTGGAGCATCTTGACGATTTTGACCCGGTTGGGATCAGAAAGGGCCTTCATCACTTTGGTAAATGCTTTCATCGGGATCGACCATCCTTATATTCATATTTTGGAATATATTCCCGACACGGCCTCATGTCAACCCCTTACCGCAAAATTTTTTGCAAAGAAATGCCGCCCCGCCGCTCTCAGATGCGAAGGAGTCCCTTCACCCGTTCTTCAATATCCTTGAGATCGGCTTCATTGGGCCGGCCTCGGATATCCCCCAACCGGCCGGCCACGGACATCGGTTTGAGTCGTTCGCTCTTATATTCCCCGATCACATACCATTCCGCCACAATGGTGTATCCGAGATGGTCAAACAGCTGGCCCATATATTTGACCGCGGGGATGGCCTCATTGATCCCGGTGTGGGCCCCGCCGTAGGTGCAATACACCACGCAGTAGGCCGACGCCCGCCTCGGCGATGCCGGTTTCACTTCACCGGCCTTCACATATTTCTGGATGTGCTCCCTGAACAGCGACGTGAGCGCCTTGCCCGGCAGTTGGCCGTAGACGCCGGATCCCACAAACACCACATCGTACTTGAGGACGTCAATCTCCTGGGCCTTGTCGGTGATCTTCACCGTATCCACCGGATGACCCAGGCCTTTTACCGTATCATGGATCCTTTTGGCCACCTTTTCCGTATTTCCCGTGCTGCTAAAATAGAGATTCAGTACGTTCATCTCTTCCCCCTTTTGTTATTGTCTCGTGTTAAGACCCTCGGTTCATAACCTATCATTAAGGAATCTCCCCGCCTTTGTCAAAGGGCCGATCCCCATTGGCAGGCCCTGCGGGTCAGCGTTTGCCTGATCATAAACATCGAAAGATCCGGATTTTCCCATGACCGGCCAGGGATCGTCGAGATCTGGATGCGGAACTGCAGTGGCGGGAGCAGATATCAGATCTGTTAAAACCGTTGATGAATTGACGAACAACCAAGCATTTTGTTTGGATGGAATGTCCCTACGGCATTAAAGAAAGTCTCGAAAAAGGAGTGGCCCGGCCCAGCAAATGCCATTGACTTACCCGTGATACTATTCTAAAAAGGATAGAAAAATCCGTCAGTTCACTGAGTTTGGTTTTATCTGGAGGACGGGAGACTCTTTCTGATTCTACCATGGACGCCGAAGAACTGGAAAAGCTAATCCAAATCGGAGAGGGGTACACCATGGAATTCAAAACCTCTCCCTCCCGCATCGCCAAAGAAATCTGTGCCTTTGCCAATGCGGCAGGTGGCCGCATCCTGATCGGCGTGGACGACCGTGGGACAAGAGTCGGCGTCAAGAGACCTAATCGCAAGATCTCTGAGATCCAGACTGTCGCTCACCATATCGATCCCCCTATTGTACTCGATATTGAGGCCATAGATGATATTCTTGTCGTCACTGTGCCCTCAGGCCCCAACAAGCCCTACTCCGCAAACGGGATTTTTTACATCCGTGAAGCAGCCAACAGCCAGCAGATGAAGCGGGACCAGATCCGGGATTTCTTCTTTAAGGAAGGACTGATTCGTTTTGATGAACAGCCGTGCAGAAAATTCAACGTGCGGAGAGATTTCGACCCCGCCAAATATGAAGCTTTTCTCGCCGCTGCTCACATTTCTCCCGGACTCAAGAGAGCGGACGTC
>JARRPY010000105.1:0-15668 GCA_037382425.1 Deltaproteobacteria bacterium | reverse complement strand
CTACTATTTTGCGCTGTAGATCCGGCATCGAAATAAAAAGAACCGCAGACACACGCAGACAGACATCGGCATACAGTCGCTTAAAGCCTTATCGAGCGATCGCTAAAATGTTCGGGAATAATAATGCGGATGAAGCGCTTGTCGAAAATATAACGGTTTTCTGGCATGAGACAATAACCCCTTTTTGTGCACGGGCGCTCCCGGGATAGGATCTGGCATGTGCGACTCCCCACCCGATTCGTCCTTTCAATAGGCTCGAGATATTGGGTTTACCCCAACTGGACCATGAGGGAATGGTGTGATACAATCCGTTATTTGCAGGATTGATGACCAAATGCCTGCACATCCAAGCTGCCGAGAGGCGATCCATCATGACCCACACCGAAGATGAAACCAAAGGTTCGAGACTCGCCTACCGCACCTGTCCCTTTTGCGAAGCCACCTGCGGATTGGAAATTACTGTTGAGGACGGCCGAGCCATCAAGGTCGGAGGCGACAAGGACGATGTGTTCAGCAAGGGATATATCTGTCCCAAGGGCGCGGCCCTGGCGGAGTTGCATTACGATCCCGATCGGTTGCGCCACCCCCTCGTCAGAAAGAACGGCACGTGGATGGAAGTGGGCTGGGACGAGGCCTTTGCCGCCGTCGAATCCGGTCTGGTCCCTCTCATGGAAACATACGGCCGTGATGCAGTGGCCGTATACGCGGGCAACCCCTGCGCCCATACCATGGCCGGGGCCCTCTGCCTGAGGCCCATGTTCAAGGCCTTGAAGAGCCGGAACCTCTTCAGCGCCAGCACGGTGGACCAGATTCCCAAACATGTCTCCTGCGGGCTGATGTTCGGTCACCCGGGCACGATTCCGGTGCCCGACATCGACCGGACCCATTTCTTGTTGATACTGGGTGCGGACCCGGTGGAGTCGAACGGGTCACTGGCCACGGCCCCGGATTGGCCGGGCCGGCTCCGCGCCCTTGAGGAAGATCGAGTCCATCTACGGCACCTCTCCGACCATGTCGTCGGGGTGGGCGCATTACAGAAAATATGTGAGCCCTTTTCACCCGAAGCCGTGGAAAGGCGCACCGGTATCGATCCCGCCGTCGTGTGCCGGATTGCAAGGGAGCTGTCCTCTGCGCCGTCTGCAGCGGTGTACGGACGTATGGGCACGAGCACCGTGGCATTCGGTACGCTCAACCAATGGCTCATCGATGGGATCAATATTCTGACCGGCAATCTGGATCGGCCCGGAGGGGCCATGTTTCCCACGCCGGCTCACCTGCCGCGGCGCAACCGGCCGGGTGGAAAAGGCTGGGTCCTGGGAAGGTGGAGAAGCCGGGCCAAGGGGCTTAAGGAGGTCATGGGCGAACTCCCGGTATGCACCCTGTGCGATGAGATGGAGACTCCGGGGGATGGGCGGGTTCGGGCGCTCATTACCGTGGCGTCCAATCCGGTGATCGCATTACCCCATGCGGAGCGGGTGGACCGGGCCTTGGCCGGTCTGGACTTCATGGTCGCCGTGGACTTTTACCTGAACGCCTCCACAAGGCACGCGGACGTGATCCTGCCTCCGACGGGTCCTTTGTCCACTTCCCAATATGATTTTGCATTTTATAATCTCTCCGTACGAAACATTGCCAACTACTCGCCCCCAGTCATGCCCAAGCCCGATGATGAGATGGACAAATGGGAGATCCTCTACAGGCTGGCCATGATCTTTGCCGGCCAGGGCGCCTTTGCCGATGCCGCGCAGATGGACGATTTCATCATCCATATGATGGTGGACGGGGTGGCCAAAAAGGAAAACTCACCTTTATTCGGCAGGCAAACGGAAATACTTAAGGCCATGAAAGGTCTCCAGGGTCCGGATCGGATGCTGGAGTTCATGCTCAGAACCGGCGCCTACGGCGACGGCTTCGGTATCAATCCGGAGGGCCTTAATTTGTCCATGCTCAAGGCACATCCTCACGGTGTGGATTTGGGGCCGCTGAAACCCCGAATCCCAGGAATCCTGCGGACCGAATCGGGCAAGATCGAATTGGCCCCGGAACCCTTGGTGCAGGACGTCCAGCGCCTTTTTGAGGCGATGAATGATACGGCTCCAGACAACCTGCTGCTTGTGGGCCGCCGGCATCTGCGCACCAACAACTCCTGGATGTCCAATATTGCGTCCCTGGTATCCGGCCCTCCCCGGTGTGTGCTTTTTATTCATCCCAGGGACGCATCGCGTCTTGGGCTTGAACAAGGGACCCTGGCGGAGGTAAGAAGCCGCGTGGGACGGATGGTGGTCCCGGTAAAGATCACGCCGGACATCCGGCCGGGTGTGGTCAGCCTGCCCCATGGCTGGGGCCATGACCTGCCCGGCGTGAGGATGAATGTGGCCAAAACCCATGGGGGCCTCAACAGCAATGTATTGAGTGATGACGACGCCTTTGATCCGGTGTCCAACAATGCGGTTTTGAACGGTATTCCGGTTGAGATATCATCACGAATGACCCAATGAGGACCAAAATGAGAACAAATCCACTCCTTGTTTCGGCTGTGATCCTGGTCCTTCTGTCTTTTGCCTCTGCGTCCGGAGCGGAAGCAAATGAACTTAACATCAACTGCACGATCCATTCCTCCTACGAAGCATTCTTCTTTCGCCTGGTCGAAGAGATATGTGTCCGCAACAACATTAAGGTCATTCGTCAGACGCCGCCGGTGGGAAGGTCTCTGATTCGCGTGAACCAAGGCATTGATGATGGCGATGGTCCCAGAATCGGAGGGCTGTCATCCAGCTTCTCGAACCTGGTCCAGGTCCCCGAACCGTTCGGCGATTTTGTTTTCGGTGCATTTACCGAAAACAGGGACATTCGCATCGATGGTTGGAAAAGTCTGTCCGATCTCAATGTGGCATACATTATCGGATGGAAGATCTTCGACCAAAAAGTTAGGCACGCGAAGTCAATCACAAGGGTCTCAAATATGACGTTGCTTTTCGGCCTCCTGGAAAAGGGCAGGACCGACGTGGTGTTGATCACGAAATTACCGGGATATGAAATGATTGAGAAACTGAATCTCGAGGGTGTCCGTTTTGTGGAACCCCCACTGGCCGTCGAGCCGAACTTTTTGTATCTCAACAAGCGGTATGAAGCCCTGGCTCCCGTGCTGGCCGAGACATTGAGAGAAATCAAAAAGGATGGAACCTATCAACGATTATACGACGAGATGATTTTACCCCATTTACCCAAATGATGAGACGAAAATGAGGCATCTCAGACTCCCTTCGAGCATCATCTCAAAACGCCTGATATCGAGAGTAGTGATCTCTGCATTCGTGGTCATCGTTGTCTCTTCCATGGTCACCGGCCTTATCACGTGGACAAACGAGAAGCAAGCGCTGGAAAGGAGATTCAGGGAGATTCAAGAGAGCTATTTGGGCGCCATTCGAGCCGCATTGTGGGTCAATGATAGGGAACACCTCCGACTTATCCTGATGGGGATATCCCGTTTGCCCGGGATTGCGTACGCTCGTGTTTATTCAGAAGACGAGATGAAGGACGGTACGGATAGCCGAGAAACCGATCACGATCTGAAAATGGTGATACCCATATGGCACCGATACAACAATCAGAACTACAAAATCGGCGAATTGTGCTTGGGGGGCAATCCAAATTATATCTTCAAGATGGTCGTAAAGGACGCGCTTGCCATTGCCTTGTCCCAATGTGTGATGATTCTCATCATCTGTATCGTCATTCTGATTATCATCAATCGGAGTGTGATAAGGCGCCTTCTCACCGTAACCGACTATACGTCCACACTGTCGACGGATTCTCTGGATAACCCATTGATCTTGGATCACAAGACAAAACATCCCGATGAGTTGACCACACTGGCCGAAACCATCAATCGCATGCGTGAAGCGTTGCATGGTGCCTTTAAACAACAGAAAACCCTGGAAGACCGTTTAAAGAAACACACTGAAAACCTTGAAACCGCTGTGGCCGAAAGAACCGCTTCTCTCCACGAGAAAAATGAGCAACTCACGTCTGAAATGGAGGAAAGAAAAAGGATAGAGGAAGAGCGTGAAAATCTCATTCGTGAACTGAAAGACGCTCTGAGTGAGGTCAAGAAGCTGAGCGGTCTGTTGCCGATATGTGCAAACTGCAAGAAAATACGGGATGATAAAGGCTACTGGAATCATGTCGAATCGTATATAAAGGCCCATTCCGAAGCGGAATTCAGCCACGGCATTTGCCCCGAGTGTGCCAAAAAGCTCTATCCCGAATTGAGTCTCTATGAGGATCAAGAATGAGATCGTTTGTTTCCTGCTTGGACAGGCCAATCCAATGACGCCTTCGAATACGGGAGAAGCATGCCGTGAAGAGAAGGATTGACACCGCTACCTCAAGAACGGCACAGATGACGTGTTTGTCTCGTGCGTGTTCCGCCTTGGAAAAAAACCCTTGCTACAGGACTGAGGATGATATTGCGCCTTTGCTGCTCCCCGGTGGCCTCAAGCCATTCATTCATTTCAAACCGGTCAGAAATATTTTCACAAAGATGGCTGCTCCCAAAGGCATCTATGAGTATGTCATCGCCCGGACCAAATACATAGATGCGGTTTTTAAAGATGCCCTTAAAGAATCATTCGATCAGATCCTGATATTTGGTGCGGGATTCGACACACGGGCATTACGATTTCGGGATATTTTGGGAGACACCGTTGTGTTCGAACTCGATGTGCCGGTAACCCAACAGGCAAAGATCGGTCAATATCGGAAACGTCATCTTACGGTTCCTTTGAACCTCAAATTCATCGCCATTGATTTTGACCAGGAATGTCTTCCGACAAAACTGGATGCGGCAGGATTTTTGAAACAAGCGCGGACCCTGTTCATATTAGAGGGGTTAATTATGTACTTGCAGCCCGAATCGGTTCATGCGACATTTCAGATCATTCGAGATTATGCTGGAGACGGCAGCCGGGTGGCGTTTGACTATGTCTATGCATCTGTCCTGCGGCGAGAGGGAACGCATTTTGGCGAAGCATCGATTGTCCGAAAAGTATCCAGAGCCGGCGAACAGTGGCATTTTGGTATCGAGGAAGGACGGATCGCGTCGTTTCTTTCTAAATACGGTCTGCGGCTGATGAATCACAAGGATTCAGAAGCACTTGAGAAGACTTATTTCAGCGACCGGCCCGGTCATGTGATCGGGAGAGTGAACAGCACCCACTGCCTGGTTACTGCAGAGAAAGGGTCGTCTTAAATATGAGGACATATGATAAAATGGAAGGATTCAAATGGGATATAATGGTGTGATTTTTGATCTGGATGGAACGCTGCTCGACACCTTGCAGGATCTTGCGGATTCCATGAACCAGGTTCTTGCGGAGAGGGGATTTCCGACCCACCCGACTGAGTCGTTTCGCCGTTTTGTCGGCAACGGCGTTGCCAAACTCGTGAGCCGGGCACTCCCTCCTGGTAAACGAAGTGAGGCGGTAACGTCAGACTGTCTAAAGGCATTTCTCAATGAATACGATCGCAACTGGAATAGAAAAACCCACCCGTATTCCGGCGTACCCAAGCTCCTGGACGACCTCACGGAACGGAAGATCCCCATGGCCGTGTTCACCAATAAACTGCAGGATTTTGCCGAACGCTGTATACGGGAGTTCCTGTCCGAATGGCGATTTGCTTCCATACTGGGCCAGCGGGATGGACTTCCCGGGAAACCCGATCCAACGGGCGCGCTGGAAATTGCCGCGCAGCTGAATGTCCCAGCGCAGGAGTTCTTGTATCTCGGGGACAGCGATGTGGATATGAAAACAGCCCTCAATGCCGGCATGGTTCCTGTGGGCGCACTCTGGGGATTTCGTACGGAAAAAGAACTGCGGGAGGCCGGCGCAGTTAGACTCATCAGCCGCCCCGAGGAACTGCTCGATGTTGTGAGATGAGGCCCCAGTACAACATGAGGGACGACGATGTCGCAGACGGGTATGGTCGATACATTGAAAGTAAACCCCATCCGAGCGGTCCTGGGCTGTTAGCCGAGCTTGGGCCCAGCCAAGGGCCGGCAAATCGCGAGTCCGTTTATACGGGCATCAGTTTGCGAAAGCGCTCCGGCTCTTCACCGAGCCAGTGGGGATTTTGTGCGGTGGCATCAAAGATGGAGGTGGTTTTGAAGGGTTCGAACTCCCCATGGAACGCGGCTTTCTCCGTTTTTTTCAGTAGCGCCTCAATCTGATCTTCCGTCAGGGGCCGAAAGGTCCTGGCCACCTCCAAAGCCTGATCGAGAATCTCCATGCTGTCTATGCCCGTAATGACCACCGACACAGGCAGGCTGAGCGCATATCGCAGGCACTCCACCGCCGTGATGGTGTTCGATTTGAGAATGATCCCGTTGGCCATGGATTTCATGGCCAGTACGCCGGTGCGTTGCCTGACCAGTTCGGGAAGGACGAGTCTCTCAAAACTCCTGAAGTGGGCATCCATGACGTTCAGCGGCATCTGAACCGTATGGAACTTGAATCCGTGTTCCGCAGCCACTTTGAGCATGTGCAGGTGGATCCGGGGATCCTTGTGCCCTGTGAAGCCGATGTAGCGGAGCTTGCCGGCCTTTTGGGCCTCCAGAAGGGCTGCATTGGCCCCCTCCGGATCGAAAATACGGTGGGGATCTTCGTATCGTATGACCTCGTGGTGTTGAACAAGGTCGACGCGGTCGGTCTGGAGTCGTCTGAGGGATTGCTCAAGTTGCCGGGTGGCTTCCTCCCTGGATCGACCGTCGATTTTTGTCATCAGAAAAACCTTCTCCCGATAGCCGTCCTTAAGCGCCTTTCCCATCCGTTTTTCGCTGATCCCGTCGTTGTAATCCCATGAGTTGTCCATGAAGTTGAGACCATGATCGATGGCACTGCGAATAATCCGGATACTCTGCTGTTCGTCGAGTTGCGGCAATCCAAGATGCCAGCCGCCCAGACCGATGACCGAAACTGGCTCTCCTGTTTCACCGAGCACGCGGTAGGGAATGCCTTGGCGGGTGTCAACTGTCTCGATGTCCATTTTCCGATCTCCTTTTCCTGCGATTATGCGTCTGGTCCAGGGGGGGTCTTAGATGACCTCTGACGATGGATCATCAATCCTCCACTTAGAAGACCATTTTCTCCCTTACATGTCCGTCCTCGCCCAGTTCGTGGGTCTTGGCCGCCTTGATCCGACGGCAAAGGTCTCAAAGGGCTTTTTCCACGACCACAACCCCGCCGGCGGTTTGGTTCCGTTCGTTCCATCCTTTTTCAGAAGGCCTTTTGTAGTGATGAGAAGTCTGATACCACCGGGACTTCAAAAGGGTAAATGGGGTGGACCCTGTATCTTTGGAAAAACCATAGGGTATGTGCCGGCGATTCTCCCATAAAGGAGGCGTCGGTCGTCAACATGAATCCCACCGGTTTCGATCCGGCTCGACCCCGCGGACGCTGTTTTTTTAAGGAAATCCGCGTTCGGTATGCCTTCTGAAAACCAGGAGCATCATGATTCCCAAAAGAGACGCCAGGACGGTCAATATGAAATTGCACTGATAGCCGGCATCTCCGGGAAATCGGTCCAGAAACCAGCCACCGAGGACGGGTGAGAACACATCCGGAAGGAATCCCAGTGTGGATACAATGCCCGTGGCCATGCCTGTCACGGCCATGGGGACGTGCCCCTCGTCCACTCTTCCAGCAGCGCAAAATAAATACCTCGCATGGCAAAAACGGCCGTCATAAACACCACCATATTGATGACGATAAATAGGACGACGTGAGGATTCACCGGGATCAGGACGTAGAGTAGATTACACAAAAAGCAAGCCATCAGGAGATAGACGAGTGCCTTGGAAGCGCTAATTCTGTCGGCGAGAAATCCGGCACCGAGGGCGCCGAACGGACCGAGACCGTATTGCTTCAGCGTTCCAAGGACCGCACCCATGGAGGGACTTACCCCGCCCATGTTCGTGAGGTAGGGGGTCAAGAAATCGGCAAAGCGGTATATGGTGTAAGACAAAAACACGATGGCGGAAATGAACCAGATCGTTTTTATCTTCAGGATCATGGCCATCTTTTTCAGGTCCATGGGGCCGATGGTCTCGCCTGCGGGATGAGCATCCGTAAGGATAAACCAGGTGATTACGGCGATCACAAAATAGCAGATGGAAAAGCCTTTGATGACCGCACCGAGACCGGCTGACTCGACGGCATAACGGGCAAAAATCACGACCGACCCCAATGATAGGAGCGTCGAGACGATGCGCCGCCCGCTTTCAAGAAAGCCAAAGGCACGTCCCTGCGCCTTTTCTCCGCCGGTCTGACGTGTGGCCTTGATCAGTGCGGCCCAGAAGGTGAGGGTCGTGGTGACGCCGAAGGCGGCATAGAGGAAAAGTGTGACCTCATAACTCGGAAAACCGGACAGCCACCATCCGGCCAGACCGGTGGCTATGTAGGAAAGGGTCAGGAGCTTTCTCGCTGAGAATCGGTCGGCCAACCACCCGCCGGGGAAATAACACAGAATGGAAGACAGTCCGAACACGCTCTGAATAACGCCCAGTTGGGTATTGTCGACGCCCAAAGCATGCTGAAACGGGGTGTAGTAGATACTGCGAAGGTAAGGAATGATGTAGATAATGCCTCCGCCGATGAACAGGACGGTGAGCTGAAGCCAATGGATTTGATGGACTGTTTTCGATTTTGTAGGGGAAACCTTCATGGGGCCGTTTTATTCCGAGAATACTGAAGGGCAAAAAAGGATTAGAGAAGATCACGCCGGGTTTTAAAGCACGGAACGCCTCTTATATAGCCGCGAAAAATATTCCGAGTCAATGATTTTAAAGACGCTACGGCGTGACGTCCCACGGATTTCCCTAGGAGACCGATGCCATTTTACGCTTTATTTGCCTTGGTTTGAGTGAAAATCGTCCAGTTGACATGGTTCAGCCGAAGGGGGTACTCTGTGTCCGGCGGTTTTCTCGAAAGGGAGACCCGAAAACGGCTCATGGCACTCAAACGGCGAGCGTGATTCGACGATTCGATTTTCATAAGGTCGTTAAAAGAGCACATCTATGGGCATTTTAAGTTGAGAGGCGTGAGAGAAAAAGTGAGATTTTATGGTGCATCGACATGAGGTTTATGATATGTGGTGATGCCATCAATAGTAACCGCTCGGATGGACTTGGTGGTGAGTGATGGGCAAGTGCATGTCCGCATCGGTGACACATAGGCATGCCGAGTGCGGCATTGAGACGTCCTGAAGAAGATGCCCGATTCTGAGAAAGGAAACTGAAATCTATGCAAATGTTCAATACGGACCCGACTTCACCAATAAAAAACGGACGCATGGCTTTCTTTAGACAATTTCTGAAGCATCCGCTCCAGATTGGATCGATTATTCCGAGTTCCCGTTTTCTCGAACAACGCATTTTAGAGCGTGCACGGGTGGCCTCAGCCCATACGATTGTGGAACTGGGCCCCGGCACCGGCGGTACCACGCGCGCCATACTGCGGGCCATGCCGCCACAGGCAAGGCTCCTGAGCATCGAAATCAATCCCTATTTTCACTCGCTCATCAGCGCCATTGAGAGCGATGGATTCATTGCCCACTTGGGTAATGCCTGTGAATTGAGAGATATCACATCCACATATGACTTGGGTCCCATCGATGCCGTCATCTCGGGTATTCCTTTCTCCACCATGAGTCACGACGTAGCCTGCCGAGTACTGGATGCAATTTCCGCTTTGCTCAGAGACAATGGGCGATTTGTGGCCTATCAGGTGAGCAGCCGGGTGGCCAGCTTGTGTCGGCCCTATCTGGGACCGGAAAAGAATGAGTTGGAACCCCTCAATATCCCACCCATGCGCGTCTACCAATGGGTGAAGAAAGGGGAATAACCCTCAGTGCCCCTTCCAAGCATCTGAGCAAAAACATACTGGGCGGGGTGGCGGGCAATATTCTCGAAGTAAGCCGATACCGGCCATGAGCCTTTCGGTCGCACTGACCGTCCGAATCAAACCGGGGGATGCCTAACATAAGAGGGGGGCTCAGGTCAGCCATCGCTTGCGCCGCCTGTAATGCTTCACATCTCGATAGCTTTTCTTTTTGCCCACTTCGGTGAGGCCCAGGTAAAATTCCCTCACATCCGCATTCTCCTCCAGCTTATCCACGCTGTCGTCAAGGACGATCCTTCCGTTTTCCATCACATATCCGTGACTGGCGATGGAGAGGGCCAGCCGGGCATTCTGCTCCACCAGGAGGATGCTGACCCGTTCCTCTTGGTTGATCTCCTGAATGATCTTAAATATCTCGGACACCAAGAGAGGCGAAAGGCCCATGGAGGGTTCATCCAAGAGCATGAGCGACGGGGTGGACATGAGTCCCCGGCCGATGACCAGCATCTGTTGCTCCCCGCCGCTGATGTATCCGGCCAGGACATTTTTTCGGGCCTTGAGCCGGGGAAAGTAGTCATAGACTTGCTTCATACCGGTTTTCAATGTCTCTCGTTTCCTATTGGTATGGCCGCCGGCAATCAGATTTTCATCAACGGTCAGGTCCTCAAATACCCGGCGGCCTTCCATCACCTGGAAGATGCCCATTCGCACGATCTCTTCGGGTTGCTTTCGGTCGATGCGCTTGCCCAGGAAGGTGATGGATCCGTCCGTCACTTCGCCGTCTTCTGATTTGAGCAATCCCGATATGGCCTTAAGAGTGGTGGTTTTTCCGGCGCCGTTGTTGCCCAGCACGGTCACGATCTGTCCCTGGTTGACCCGAAGCGACATCCCTTTCAATACCAGGACCACGTTGTGGTAGATGACCTCGATGTTGTTGACTGCTAATAATGGATCCATAGAAATTTTTTCAGTTAGGTGTTAGCCGTTCGATGTTGGGCGTTTTCACGCTCCCAACCTGGAATAGGTGATGTCTTCCTCGCCCAGGTATGCTTTGATGACGTTTTCGTTATGCCGGATGTCCTCGGGGTTTCCCTCGGCGATCTTTTGACCGAAGTCGAGCACACAGATCCGATCCGATATGTCCATGACCACGCCCATGTCGTGCTCAATGAGGATGATGGTGATGCCCCACTCGTCGTTGATATCCAGAATGAAGCGGGCCATGTCTTCGGTCTCTTCCAGATTCATCCCTGTGGCCGGTTCGTCCAGCAGGAGAAGTCTCGGCCTCATGGCCAGGGCACGGGCCAGCTCCACCCGTTTTTGGAGCCCGTAGGGAAGGGCATGGACCACTTTTTTTCGGATAGGCTCAATTTCTAAAAGATCGATGATCCGCTCTTCGATGTCCTTTCGAAGGCCCATCTCCTCGGACCGCGTCTTGCCGTAATAGATCCCTCCGGACAGGAATCCGGATGTCAGATGCACATGGGCCCCGAGTTTGATGTTGTCCAGAACGGTCATGTGTCCGAAGAGTTCCACGTTCTGGAATGTTCGCGCGATTCCCAAGCCCGCGATTTTATGCGGCTTCTTTTTGGAAATGTCTCGCCCCTCGAACAGTATGGTGCCCTTTTCCGGATGATAAAATCGATTGATGCAATTAAGGAGGCAGGTTTTGCCCGCCCCGTTGGGACCGATAATGGAGAATATCTCTCCTTTGTAGACACCGGTGCTGACCCCGTGAAGGGCCGTCAAGCCACCAAAGCTGAGGTGGAGGTCCCGCAGTTCGAGCTGATAGGTGCGTTTGTTTCCCATGCTTAAATTTTGTCTACTCCAGGGGTTCCACCTGTTTGACCCTGACCACGGTTTTCATGCGAAATGCTTTGCCGTCCTGATAGCGGATGTCGGCTTCCACGTCCAGCGTTTCCTTATCCCCATAAAGGGCCTCGATCAAATCCTTATACCGCTCGGCAACATATTTCCGTCGCACTTTCCTGGTCCGGGTGAGTTCATCGTCATCCGGGTCCAGCTCCTTGTACAGAAGGACGAACTTTTTCACCTTGGCCACCTTGGGCAGGGACTCGTTGGTCTTGGCCACCTCCCGGGCAATCAGGTCATAGGTCTCTTCCTTCTGGGAGATATCCGTAAAAGTGGTATAGGGAATCTGGCTGTTTTCAGCCCATTTCCCCACATTGCCCATGTCGATGGCGATCATGGCCGTAATAAACGGCCGCTCCTGACCGATGACCACCGCATCCAATATATATGGGCTGAACCGCAGTTTGTTTTCGATGAGCTGGGGAGAAAATTTGCTTCCATCCCCCAGTTTCATGACATCGGACATCCGATCAATGATGATTACGTGCCCGTCGTCTTCAATGAGCGCGGCGTCACCGGAATGAAACCAGCCGTCCTTCAGGGCCGCTCGGGTGGCTTCGGGATCTTTGTAATATCCCTTGAAAATCGTATCTCCCCTGGAGAGGAGTTCGCCCGTGTCCGACACCCTGAATTCGATGCCGGGGAGCGGCTTTCCCACCGTGTCCAGGCGGATGTCGTCTGTCCGGTGAATGATGGAAGCGGCGGTTTGTTCGGTCATGCCGTAGGCCTGTTTGATGTTGATGCCCAGGGCCTGAAACAGGTTGAAGATTTCGGGGCCCAAGGGAGCCCCGCCCGTGTAGACATGCCGCAGCCGCGCAAGCCCCAGATAGTTTTTAAGGGCGCGAAACAAAAACAGATAGGCCAACCCATATAAGATGCGCCATTGGATAGGCGGACGCTTTTTGTTGAGCTTGAAGTCCGCCATCCGGTATCCCACGGGTTGAAACAGGTTGTACGCGAAGCGCTTGATCCAGGCCGCATCTTGTATCTTGACCTGGATGTCCGAGCACATGCGTTCCCATATGCGGGGTGGTGCCAGCATGATGTGGGGACCGATTTCCCGGATATTTTCCTGCACCGTCTCCACTTTTTCGGGGAAGTTCACCGTAAAGGCCTTGTAAAGCGACCAATAGACCCCGAACTCCTGCTCGCCGATCCACGGAAAAGGAAGAAAGGACACGTACTCGAAGGTATCCCTGGCCGCATCCACATCGTCCTGGGCCTTGGCCACGCAAACCATGTTCTTCTGGGTGATCATGCTTCCCTTCGGGAGGCCGGTGGTCCCCGAGGTATAGTTGATCATGCCCACGTCGTCCGGGGTCACCTTGCGCCACATGTCTTCAAACAGATTCGGCTCTTTTTCGTGCAGCTCCCGGCCCTGTTTTTGAATGTCTTTGAAGAACGTGAGAAGGGGATCGTCGTAGCGCCGCATGCCTTTAGGGTCATCCACGATCACTTTCTTGACCAGCGGACATTTCTCCTTGATGTCCAGTATTTTGTCCGCCTGTTCCTGATCCCCGGCCACCACGAATGTGGAGTCGGAATGGTTGATAATGTATTCCACCTGGTCCAGGTGACTGTCCGGGTATACGCCCACAATGGCCCCGCCCAGGGACTGGACCGCCAGTTCCGCATAGAGACCCTCGGGTCGGTTGTCGCCGGCGTAGGCGAGTTTGTCCCCCCGCTTGAATCCCAGCATGTGCAACCCCAGGGCGAAATCCCGGACATGTTCGTAATACCGGCGCCACGTGACCGACTGCCAGATGCCGAATTCCTTCTCACGGATGGCGACCTTGCCGTCGCCATAAGTCCGGGCATGTTTATGTAACAGGGCTGGGAGGGTGAGGATGGTCATTTACGCTTCTATCGTATCTTGTTCGGTAATGTGTATAGAACCAGTGAAAAGGGGTTCAGGCCTTCCCTGGTGCGGTGTATTAGGCTCAGAGTCGGCATACGGTTGCCTCCCCGTATGGCGTTCTGTGCTGACTTTCATGGTACCCAGGTCTGGGCCGGGGTTTCAGGTGTCAGAAAAATGATCCGGCGGTATTTGGGCCGAAACCCGACACCCGAAACCCGGTTACTTCACTGCTTTAGTCCAGCCAGATCCAGTCGGAAATGGGATCAAACTTTTTGGTTTTTGAGTTGCCCCGGACAATCCTTCCCACGGGGATGCTGTTGTTCTTGATGGTCACCGGCGGCATCAGACCCCCGACATTGAAATCCTTGATGGATTGAAGGGCCTTGGCGAGGCTGGTCCCTGTAATGGAACCGCTCTTGGCGGCGATTCTGAATGCCTCGATGATGATCTGGGTGCCCATGAAGACCTGCATGTAGGCCTGGGAACGGTATGCGGCCATCTTCGGGTGATGCTTTTGGGTCCAGGCACGGATCTTTTTCATCATGGGTTCATCCTGATAGTAATAGGAATAGGCCGTGACGCCGACGTACTCGTTTGCCATGGGGCCCAGTTGATCGAGGAGATGCTTTTCCGTTGACCAGAAGGTCCCCATGAATTGGCACTTGAGGCCGTAGTCTTTTGCCTGCTTCATGACGGCCGTGATCGGGGTGGTGACAAACCCCTGGAAAATGCAGTAGTCCACCTTTTTTCGTTTCATATCCAGGACCTGGGTGGTGATGTCCACGCCGCCGACCTTGGCCACTTCTTCGGCCACCAGATGGAGGCCCATTTTCTTGCACATGTCGCGGCCCGCAGGAATCGGCTCCCGTCCGAATTCGGTGTCACTGTAAAAAAAGGCGATGTTTGCCCCGGGCTTCTGTTTGGCAATGTATTTCAAAAGGATGCCGAACTGTTCCACATAGGTGGGTCCGGGAATAAACAGGTATGGATTTTTCTTGGGGTCTGCGGCGATCTCGGCAAAGGTATAGGCCGAATAGAGGACCTTGTAGCGGTCCTTGATCTCGGGTCCCAGGGCCTTGGTCATGCCGGTGCTCTGACCCCACATGGCCTGGGGTTTGTGTTGCGCATAAAGGCGCTTGAATGCCGCAATGCCCACATCGTTTTTGTATTCCCCGTCGGCCCAGTAATAGAGAATCTTCTTGCCGTTAACGCCACCGGCCTCATTGGCCATGGCCACGGCATCCTCCATGGCATCCGCGCCGTGAATGCCGGCAAAGGCGAAACGCCCGGTGAAGGGATGCACGCCGCAAATGGTGGGATTTTGTTCAGCCGTTGCCTTGCTGACAGCGAAAAGCCCGACGGCCAGGATCGCGCAAAAAGCAAGGATAACCATTCTTCTCATCGTCATTCCTCCCTTTCCTAAAATGTAGCCCCATGAGAACGGGATTGACCTGCGATTTTCCGTCAAAATGCTGCGGGTAAGAAAACCGCTGCCTCAATTACCTGAAACGAAAACATCATATGCCGGACGGCACGCATCACCCCCTTTCCAAAACCGATTAATAGGAAAACGGCCAAAGCCTGAAAAAACTCTTGACCCGGTTCCAGATTTCAGCGAGACCCCGGGGCTCAAAGATCAGGAAGAGTACGATCAACAGACCGAAGATCACCTCTTTCATGGGGACAAAGATTTCTTCATAGCCCGGCGCCGTGGCCTTGACGATGTCTGCCAGGTGGTTCAGAAGTTCGGGGGTCAGGGTAATGAACACGGCTCCGAAAATCGACCCCAGGACACTTCCCAACCCGCCCACGATGATCATGGCGAGGTATTGAATGCTCAGGATAAACGGAAAATGATCCGGCGTGACCACCTTCAAAAAGGTGACCCAGAGGGCGCCGGCCACGCCCGCGTAAAAGGAGCTGATGGCGAAAGAACTCAGTTTGTATTTAAAGAGATTGATCCCGATGATCTGTGCGGAGAGATCGCGATCGCGAATCGCGGTAAAGGCCCTTCCCGTTCGGGAACGGATCAGGTTTCTGGC
>JARRPY010000104.1:0-20002 GCA_037382425.1 Deltaproteobacteria bacterium | reverse complement strand
CTTTACGGGAGGACCTATCCGGATTCGGCGGTGGAGTTTATCAATTTCAAGATCCGCGCGAGTCTTCCGGAGCGCTTGCTGAACCTCCCCAGGATCGGTCAGAAACCCGTAAACCTGAAAGATGCTGTCAAGGGAAAGCGGGATGCCTATTCCGCTGTGGCTGAGGAGTTTATCCCCTTCACCGTCTACGACCGCTACCAGCTTTCTGCCGGTGCCCGATTCGAAGGGCCTGCCATCATTGAAGAGCGGGAATCTACACTCATCGTCGGTGAGGCAGTGCCCATTTCCGTGGACGAGTACGGGTTTTTATGGATTGATTTGAAGACATAAAATGAGTGCCCTGGTTTCGGGTTTCAGTGTTCGGGTAAACCAACATCTGACCCCTGAAACCGGAATGCACGAACGGAGTGAGGAAATGACGCAGCAGTTTGATCCCATCACCATCGAGATATTGTGGCGGCGATTGATATCCATTGTAGATGAGGCAGA
This sequence comes from Deltaproteobacteria bacterium, assembly GCA_037382425.1. Classification (GTDB taxonomy): domain Bacteria; phylum Desulfobacterota; class DSM-4660; order Desulfatiglandales; family Desulfatiglandaceae; genus JAIPDZ01. Next base: position 19,513 of record JARRPY010000104.1, on the reverse strand, counting down.
CAGTGCCGTTGCGCGGACCGCCTTCTCGAGTCTGCTCAGGGACGCCCACGACTACACATGCATGTTCACGGATCGCAAGGGCCGGGAACTGGCGCAGGGGAGCTTTGCCACACCGGGGCAGTCCGGCGCCATGGCCCTGGGCATCAAAAATCTGGTCACCCGTTTGCCCGAGGGCAGTTTCGGTGCGGGGGACGTGTTTATTACCAATGACCCCTGGGCCCTTGCCGGTCACCTGAACGACGTGTGCGTCTTGAGTCCCATCTATTTTAAAGAGCGCCTGACCGGTTGGACCGCCTGCGTGTTTCATCACTCGGATATCGGGGGCCGGGTCTCGTCGGACAATCATGACGTGTATGAGGACGGGCTCTTTATCCCGCTGGTCAAGCTGGAGGACGGCGGCAGACAGAATGACGCCGTCGTCGAGATGATTAAGTATAATGTGCGCACGCCCGATGAAGTGATCGGAGACATCCGCTCTCAGATTGCGGCTAACCATGTGTGCGCCGAGAAGATTTGCCAGATGCTGGAAGAGTATCAGATGGAGGGCCTGGACGCCCTGGCCGATGAGATCATCGGCCGAACGGAAAAAAGCATGAGAGCGGCCATTGCCAAAGTTCCCGATGGTGTGTATCGGGCCGAGGGGATTGTGGAGCAGATGGAGGGAAAAGGGGACATCCGTATTCAGGTGGCCGTTGAGGTAAAGGGAGAAGATATCTTGGTGGATCTGGCAGGGTCCTCGCCCCAGGTGGACTGGGGCGGAAATGTGGTGTTTAATTTCACCTATGCCTACGTGTTCATGGCCATGAAAAGTATGTTTGACCCCGACATCCCCAACAATGACGGGTGTGCCGCACCCATCAAGATGGAGGCGCCTGAAGGCAGTGTCGTGAATTGCCGATTCCCCGCCGCAGTGGCCGCCCGTATGCAGGTCGGTCACTTCATTACGGAAATTATCTACCGCGCCATGGCAGAGGCCCTGCCGGATCGGGTGATTGCCGGAAGCGGCGGGACCCCGGCCAGCATGAACGTCCTCTACGGAAAACGAAACGACGGCCGCCCATGGCATTCGGTCAGGATCCGGGGCGGCGGAATGGGAGCCAGCGCCCGGGCGGACGGAAACTACGTCTATATCTTTCCCGCCAACGGGGCCAATACGCCGGTGGAGATCCTGGAAAGCGATACGCCGCTCATTGTGGAGAAACGGGAGCTGATTCCGGACTCCGGCGGCCCCGGAAGGATGAAGGGCGGCCTGGGGAGACGCATGATCCTCAAGATTCCGGAAGATGACTGTGCGCCGATTCCCCCGGTGAATCTGGGCATCCAGGCGGGGAGATACCGATATCCCCCCGAAGGATTGTTCGGGGGAAAGGACGGTGAAAAGGCCCGGTTTCTCGTCAACGACCAGCCAGGGAATCCCTACGGCCTGACCCAGTTGAAACCGGGAGACCGCGTGCTGATCGATGCGGCCGGTGGCGGCGGCTACGGTCTTCCAACGGAGCGAGATCCCGAGAGGGTAGAACGGGATGTCAAAGAAGGGTATGTGACTATGGAGGATGCAAGAGCGGCCTATGGGGTGATGATCGATCCCGAAACCCTGAAGGTAGACCTTGAAGCGACCCGAAAAGAGCGGGCTTCCATGTCTGGTCGGGCGTGACAATAGGGCCCTTCAATTTGCATTTGCGCGAGTCCTAAAACAAGCGATGACACCATTGAAAGATGCCCCTCCTGTTGCCAGGAACGATCTCCAGCTTTTCCCCATCCAACATCAGGGCCGGCAACTGATCCTGGTCAAAGACGATCTCGGTCTGGTTCCGGAAGGGCGGGCCCTGCCCATTGAGCTCTATCGGTTCATGGCGCTTTTAGACGGCACCCGGAGCCGCGAGGAACTCCAGGCGGAAATGATGCGGCAGCAGGGGGGGATCCTGGTGAGTGCGGCGGAGGTCGATCAGCTCCTGATTCATCTGGACACCGCTTACCTCCTGGATTCGGAGCGTTTTCAAGAGGCCAGGGCTCAGTTGATAGCCGACTTTTCCTCCCAGACCGTCAGGCCGGCCGTTCACTGCGGACAAAGCTATCCTGAATATCCGGATGAACTCAGGTCCAGATTGGATTGCATCATTGAGAGGTGCCCCTCTGACAGACCTCCCTCAGGAACCCTCGCGGCTCTGGTGGCGCCGCACATCGATCTGTCCGTGGGAGAAAAGGCCTATGCGGCGACCTACCGGGTGCTTGATCAGATGCGGGATGGCGTGCGTCATCAGGCCGATCCCCTCAGGGTCATTGTTTTGGGAACGGGGCACCAGCTTCAAAGGGGATTGTTTTCGCTGACCACCAAGGATTTTGCGTCCCCCTTGGGCGTTACGCCCACCGAAGATGACGCGGTGCATATCCTCTCTGAGGCGGGATCGGGTTTGGTGGGGAAGGATGATTTTGTTCACCGGTTTGAACATTCCATCGAGTTTCAGCTCATTTTTCTGCAGCATCTGTTTCGAGACGTCCCGTTTACGATCGTTCCAATTTTATGCGGCAACCTTCAGGCGGGTCTTCCCGAATACACAAGGGCTGCCTTCCTGAAAACTGCCGGGCCTTTCCTCGATGCGCTGAGAAAACTAATGGTCGATGAGGAGCGGGACACCCTGCTCGTGGCCGGAGTGGATCTCTCCCACACCGGTCCCAAATTCGGGCATGATCTGCCCGCATCTCACCTCCAACGGGAATTCGAACCGCACGATGCCGCGCTTTTGGCCCACCTCTGTGGAGGAGATGCAGAGGCATTCTGGGAGGAATCGAGACGCGTGAACGACCGGTTCAATGTGTGCGGATTTTCCGCCCTGGCCTGTCTCCTTGAAATCATCCCGCCCTCCACAGGGGAGACGCGCCATTATGAGATATGGCACGAGGCGCTGACCCAGTCGGCCGTCAGTTTTGCCTCAGTGGTTTTTACCGCATGATTCGAGGGTGTTACTGAAGACCGATTCCAATTCCTTCATCCTCGAGATGAATTGAACATGAGATTACCCGTCTTCAGAGGCAACCGGTTTTTCCTGGTGCTGCCGGTCGATAAAACGCTTTATCGCACCCCACTGGCCGAAAGCGCACACCTCATCATCGACGCCGCAAAAAGACAGGCCCAGGGGTTTGTTCAAGGACCCGTGGAAGTGGTGGCGATCGACACACGCAAGCGCTTCGTGTCCAAATTGTACAAGAGAAAACGCCCCCCCGTTTCCGGGCTTTTCCCTGTCTGCTATGTGTTCATGAACATGGGATGCCTCGTCTCCGACGAACCGCCCTTTGAAGCGCTCCTGAAGGCGGCCGAACAGTCGGGGGCGGCATGGATCGGAGAAGAGAGCAACGGGGATATGCACGCCTTTGCCCTGTGTCCCGCATTTCCGGTCCCGGGACTTTTCGCCCTCTTCAGGCGCTTTGAGCCGTTGTGGCGTGTGCTGAGCCGGCTCACCATTTGTATTGAGGACCAAGCGCATGATCGGGGTCGTCTCCCCCGGTTGCCTGTTATACGGCCCGGACCATCCTCCATTGAAAACTCGCCCGCCATGGTAGAGGTGAAAGGCGCGAGATCCGGCAGATGGGCCAATGCGCCGGTATACCTGAATACGGCCATGCGCGAGGTGGTCCTGGATCCTCAGGATCCAAACCCCATTGGAAATGATCCCAGACGGATGTGCGAAGCGCTTTTATCGCAACGATCAGTTTCCCGAGTGCCTTGGATTTTCAACACCCTCATCAATGACATCGAATACAGAGAAGGTTACACCAGACCGCAGAGTTTCCCTCCGGAAATCCATCTCTCTCTCACCGGCCGGTGCAACCTGGAATGCCGGTTTTGCAGCTACACTCATGAGATGTCTCGCCGTGATGTTGTTTGTCCGGAGGACCTTGATAAACTGGGCGGTGTGCTCAAAAACATACAGACTTTTCGATTGCACAGCGGTCTTGGAGAGCCCACCATGAATCCCCGATTGGCCCAAATGATCGATTGTCTTTCAGATGGTTTCCCGCAACTGGGAATCAATTTTTTCACCAATGGTCTCCTCCTGAACCGCTTCGGGCTTATCCAGTCCATGGTGGGGAAGGTCCGGTGGATCAACGTCTCCCTGAATGCGGCAACCGCCTCCACCTGGAAGGCCGTCTGCCAAAATGACCAATTCGACCCCCTCTGCGGGAATCTGCGCCAATTGCACAGGGAGAAAGAGCGCCAGGGGCGGCTTTGGCCGCTGGTGCATGGCTCAATGGTTCTCAATGCCGCCACCATTGCCGATCTGCCCCGGATGCCTCGGTTGTGCCGATCGCTGGGTATTGACCGGCTCACCCTCTTCCCCTTCTTCGCCCTCGGCTATGCCGGCCCCGGGAAATACGGAGCGGATATGACCCTGGAGGCGTGCAGGGATCGGTTCGAGGCCCTGTATGAAGAAACCGTTCGGGAAGCACAAGAACAGCGAGTTTCCATTGAAATTCCGCCGCCGTCAAACCGATCCCGAATCGTATTCGGTATGGAAGTCCGTCACGTGCACGACTTTGCCCGCATCGAGTCCAACGAGTGGCCGCTTGGCCGTTTTTTGAACGGATTGAATTTCCGTGCGCCGCCCGAAGCCTATTGCCATTTTCTATGGCGTACCGCGGCCATTGGAAGCACCAACAACTCCGGTCATTCCATGGACGAGACCCACTTTCTCTATCCCTGCATAGGCCCCCTTTCCAGTGTGGACCTGTCCCGTCGCACGCCCTTTCGTTTCGAGGCGTCAGAGGGATTCCTGACGCTCTGGCAAAATTCCGTGTTCACCATCCTTCGTCGGGCCCAGCACGGGTCAGGAATCTGTGAGGTCTGTGATATGTGCCGCAGCCGAAACACGCGGGATCCGGCCGGATTTGAAGCGTTGGAGCGTGCGGTGGGCCGCTTTTCGGCCACCTACTCATGACAAGAGCGGGATCTCTATATACGCGTGGAAATCTCCCTGCTGCGCCGCGGCGGAGACGGTTTCAAGGGCTTTTTCAATGCCGGTGAGGGTCCTGCCAAACACCCGATCATCGTGGGCGTAGCTGGGGAGCATGACGCCGTTATAGGTGATGATGCCGGACTTTAGGAGTTCCTGGATATAGAGCGTCCGCTTGAGACCGAGACGTTCCGGGTTCGGCTCATCGAAGTGAAGCGCCATCCTGAACGGCGGTCCCAGACAATTGGCCGCAATGCCGAGCCGCCGGCACAGATCGTTGATTCCGTCTCTCAGCCGTGTCCCATAATCCCATACCGTTTGGGCCACCGGTTCATTGCGGTAAATCCAAATGGCGGCTCTGGCCGCCGCAAAGGAATAGAGCTCTCCCTTGAAGGTGGGGCCGTAGTGGATGCGTTCAGCGGCCCGTTGAAATATATCCGCACGCCCCACCAGTGCGGAAAGCGGCATGCCGTTGGCCAGGGCCTTGCCGAAACAGGCGAGATCGGGGACGATACCCGTGGCCTTCTGCACACTGCCGGAGGGATAACGATAGCCGGTCAGGATTTCGTCGAAAATCAGCAGGGCCCCCGCTTTCCGGGTCATTTCCGCCAGAGCGGCCAGAAAATCCCGGTCCGCATCCTGAACCGGTCCCTGGATCCCTTCGGCAGGCCCCGAAGGCTCCAGCATGACAGCCGCCAGGTCGTCCCTATGGGCCCGAAACACTCGTCTGAAATCGTCGAGATCATTGAACCTGAAGCTGTGGTGCAACCTTTCCGGCCGATCGGGAACACCGGTTCTGGCAAACCCTTCCTTTTCCACCCAGAAGTCCTGCCAGCCATGATAGCCGCACGTTAATATCTTCTTCCTGCCCGTGAAAATGCGGGCCATGCGTGCGCCGGCCGTGCACACGTCGGACCCGTTTTTCCCGAACAGAACCATCTCGGCACAAGGGATATCCTCCACCAACATCTGGGCCACTTCCATCTCGAGCGGATAGGGAAAGGGGACCACTGCCCCCGTGTGGAGGACATCCCTGACCGCCTCTTGCACCCGTTCTTCCGCATACCCCAACAAGGAACTCCCCCAGCCCATGACATAATCTACATATTCCCGATCCTCCATGTCCCACAGGAAGCATCCCTTTGCCTTTTTGACGAAGAGAGGGAAGGTCTTTCCATCCCGGCCTCGGCTGATTCCCCGGGTCGGCTGATAATACCAGGGATTGATGCGGCTGGCCTGGGCATAAATCCGACCGCTCCCGTCTTCGTCGGAAGGGTCAATGTGAAGATCGATTTCAAGGGGTTTGATCCCCTGATCGGAAAATCGTGTCTCATTCTGGGCCACCAGGTCAAGCACCAGGTGATGGACACCGGGTGTGTCAGGCGTTTTCAAGGAAAAATGTATCGTGACCTGATCCCCGGGCGGCACTTCGGGACGGGGCATGGCATGGGTCGAGACGATCTGACCGTTCATATAGACGACCAGATCCACGCGTTTGTCCTCCGGATGAAATACCTGCCAGGTGTTCTCCCCGCTATTCTCCAGCGTCACTCGCACGCCCCGGACGATTCCGGACGGCAGCCGGGCTGGAATATCATGGTCGTGATAGGTCACCCCATAGCCCTGGACGGCCTTTGGCTGTCCGTTTTAGCGAGTGAATCGGACCGTTCGCCAGCGATCACGCTGAGGGTCCAGCAAAGCACCTGGGCGCCGTCTTTGAGTGACGCTTTTCGAGTATCAGGGAGTAACGTGAATATCAGTGGATGGCCTCCCACACGCCCCGGGGCTCGGATCACAAAAGCGAAATGGCCCCGGTCGCCGGGGTCCACATCCTGGCGCAAGGGGATGTTCCGGATGAGACGTCTTCCTGAAAATACCCCCATCATGACGCCGTCTGCGGTGTCGCCGTCCGCAGGCGCTCGCCATACGTCCCGCCCAGTGTTTTCCAGACAAAAACGGCAGATCCCTTCCTGGCCCGGGAAAAGGTCGTGGGGAACCTGATGCCGGATGACCCTTGCCGTAAATGGGCCTTTTCCATGGTGGTTTTGGTCTTCAATTGGCGTGGCCGGCAACAGCCCTTCTTCCCTGAGCCGCAGCATCTGCCCGTGAATGTTGATGAGTTCTTTGGGAATATCAATCCCTTTCGGGCAGCGGCAGGTGACGGTATCACAGGACCCACACGCAGCCGTCTCCCAGGGATGCAGATAAAAGTATTGAAGGTGGTCCAGCGTCTCGAAGGTCTCGGACGGGTAATTGGAGATGTAGGCATCCCGACAGAGCCATGATATGGGACGGGATTTGCTGCACAGCGAATCACAAAAACCACATCGGCTGCAGAGACTGGATCCGATTTCCCTCACGGTGTGTGCGATCGCCGTCAGGCAATCCGCTTCGAGCGGGTCGTATGAATGCCCCGCCAGTGCGTTTTCCTCAGCTTCCGCAACCGAGGCGGTGCCGGGGACAACACTGCATACACCGGGCTGCATCAGAATATGCCGCAAGAGGTCGGACGCAGAAAGGGGCTCCGAGTCGGACGCAAACCAGTGATGGGGTGGAAAGGCCCGGCTCTTGCATAACAACCCGCCGGCCAGAGGCTTCATGATCAACAGGCTCACCCCGTGTTTTTCCGCCAGGGGCAGGATCCGCTCCCTGTTTTGCGCAATGTCTTCGAATTTCTTGGGCGCCTCGGGATGATAGGACAGGAGGTGGAAGCCCAGGGCATTGGTGGAGATCATGATGGCGTCAAAATGGCCGGAACGAATCAGGCGGGTCACATAGCTTGGGTCTCCGTGTGTGGTGCAGTAGATGCCGGTCAGCCGCCCTTCTTCCTTTTTCTTCAACAAAAACCGAACCATGCCATTTGGACCCCACACATCTTCCCCAAGATACTCCCGGTCGTCGATGCAGGCGATGCCGAACATATCGAGGGGGTCTTTCTCAAACAGCCGGTGGGCCCGCTCATAGAGGTATTCAAAATGGGGCATGTCCCCATAGCCCTGGGACAATGCCATGACATTGCCCCCGGCTTCTTTAGCAGCGCGTGCCACCAGCACATCGGCGCCTTCATAATCGGGAGAGGTATGGACCAGGTTTACCCCCAACTCAAACCCCCGTTTGAGCGTTTCCATGGCCTGCCGCCTAGGCACCAGCCGCAGTTGGCATGTCCCGAATCCCACTGCGCTGACCATGAGGCCGGTCTTTCCTATATACCTATATTGCATAATGGTCTTCTATCTCATAAAAACCTGGAATTCTGTAGCCTGACCATTGGGAGGTCGCATTCAAGACGTATTTGAACATATTATAGTATGCCGCTCCACAATGTAAATGTTCAGATTTCTTGTCCAAAAGATGAATAGGCGCTATTAAAGAAGGGGAGTGTTCCCCTCCCAAAATGCTGGATGTTTAAGTCTTTTTCTGCTATAGGGTCTCCAACCTGAGAACAAAGGAGAAAGAAATGGAAGAAAAGAGCATCCAGGACTATTATCCTGACGATTTCGCCATCTGCTATGGATGTGGACGGCTCAACGAGCATGGCGATCATCTCAAGAGTTACTGGGACGGGGATGAGTTGGTCTGCCGGGTTCGTCCGGAACCGTACCATACCGGAGCGCAGAATTTCGTTTACGGCGGGCTGGTCCTGTCGTCCATGGATTGCCACGGGACCGGGTCCGCAGCCGCGGCCAAGCATAGACAAGAGGGTAAAGAACTGGGCAAGGACCCCCTGGCGCGGTTCGTGACGGCCTCTTTGACGGTGGATTTTTTAGCCCCGGTCCCCATTGACGGGGTCATGGAGATCCGGTCCACCATCGAATAGATCAAGGGTCGAAAGGTGACGGTGGCCATGACGTTGACCGTGGACGGTCTGCTGTGCGCCAAAGGGAAGATGATTGCGGTTCAGATCCCGGATGATTACCTGGAGAAGTACAACCCACCCAAAAAATGAGCGGATCCGTTCAGATCTCGAGGGGGGCCAGAGACCGTTTCACCGGTTTCAATTGATAGAGAAGCACCCCTAGAAACAGGGCGGCGGCGGTAATCAGAAAAATGCCCTGAAAACCGATCCACTCACCCATATACCCCAAGACAACGGATCCTGAGAAAACACCGGCGTCGATCCCCCCGGTGAATATGCCGATTATCTTTCCTCGAATGCCTCTTTGTTCCCCCCGAAGGGCCAGGGCATTGAGGCACGGGAAGAGAAATCCGTGCCCGCATCCGGACATGAGCCCCGAAATGAGGAGCAGGATCTCCCCGTCTAAGAAGATGAGCACCAGAAACCCGCTACCCGTGAGCAACAAGGCATAAGGGATAAGGCGCGCTTCTCCCACCCGATCTGCAAGCCGCCCGCCGAAGAATCTCGTGATCACCGCAGCCGAAGAATAGGCCAGGAAATAAAGGGAGATGAAGCCGATGTGCTTTGTTTCGGCAAAAGGCGAGACAAAACCGGTGAAGGCGGCCAGTCCAAAGCCGAATAGAAGGGACAGCGTCGCGATCCATGTCATTTTCTTTCTGAAGAGGACCGAGAAAAAGGATGCCCCAGATCCGCTCACGCGATGATCATACGACTCCTTCAGGAACAGATGAAGAAAGAATCCGGTAAAGGCCATGCCGGCGGCTGCCAGCAGGAAAATCTGAGAACCGAATCTTTCGATGATGAACTCTGCGATGACCGGTCCGATCCCCATGCCCACAAGGGCCGTCACGCCGAACATCCCGATTCCCTCATTCAGGCGGTCTTTGGGAATGATATCGGCGATGTAGGTGAAGCCCGCGGTGAAACAGATGGCCAGGCCCACGCCGTGTATCAACCGGACAATCAGGAGCGGCAGGTAAAACTCGGAGAGTTCGCCCCGGAACATGAGATAACTCAGCGATAGAAGGCTCGTGATCAGGCAGCCGATGCCGTAGCTCCGTTTTCGCCCCAACCGGTCCACCATTTCGGAAATCCAGGGCCGGCAGAGGACGGAGGAGAGCATGGTCGTCCCCATGATGATGCCGATATCCGCTTCAGATCCCCCGTGGCTGGTAATGAACAGGGGAAATAAGAAGAAAAACCCCAGGCTGGATACCGTAAAGAAATTGGCTCCGGCCATCAGGACAAATGAGGGGGTATACAGCTCCGGTTTATGCGTTGATGTCATTTAGTACCTATAATACCTAAAACAAAACCCCACTCATGGTTAGACGTGGGGTAGGAACAATGTGAAGGCTCGGCGGAATATTTTCCTTAAGTCAGCCGGACGGTGCGTTCATTCATACATGAAAAATATCAATGCATCAAGAAATGGATGGCGGTTTTCAGCCATTTCTCTTAACGAACGCCACAAAGCTTCCCCAGATTCGGGTTGAAATTTGTTCCGGTTCTTTCTACCCTGTTAAATGTGAAAAATCCCTCAACATTATATCGGAATTTCCATGCATGACGTGACCTTTGCACTGGCTGTTATCCTGGGCGCCGGCTTTTTCATTGCCAAACTGGGACAGTTGCTCCGGCTCCCTTCGGTGACCGGCTACATCCTCGCCGGTGTCATCCTGGGGCCGTCTGTGTTGAATGTGGTGTCCGAAGAAACGGTGACCGGCAGACTGAATCATTTTACTCAAATTGCCCTGATGCTCATTGCCTTCGGCATCGGAGAACACCTGGAACTGAGTCGGCTCAAACGGTCCATCAAGAGCGTTGGTTTGATCGGCATCGGGGAAACCTCGGGTGCGTTCTTATTCGTCGCGCTGGGTACGTTTTTCGTTGCACAAGCCTCCGGTGTGGGGGAAACCGGGTGGGGTCATCAGGACTACGCGGTCCTGGCTGTGCTGTTTGGTGCGGTGTCCGTGGCCACGGCGCCGGCGGCAACGCTTCATGTCATGAGGGAACTCAAAGCGGCCGGTCCTTTGACCACCACGCTCATGGCGGTGGTGGCTGTGGACGACGGGCTGGCCATTATGTTTTTTGGTATCGCCATGTCGGCCGCCCGTCAGATGGTAGGTGCGGGGTTTGGCTCATTCGGTTTGGCCGTCTTGTCCAGCATTGTGGAGATTGTGTCCTCTCTGATGATGGGGTTCGTGACTGGTTTGATCCTGGATTTTTTCGTGCACAGGCTTCGGCGCCGTGGAGAGGTCCTGACCATCGGGCTGGCCCTGCTCCTCCTCTGTGGAGAGGCGGCCCGTCTGCTCCATTTCTCGCCTCTTCTGGCCGGCATGGCCGTTGGATTTACCATCGTCAACCGTGACCGCCGGGACGTCCGCCTGTTTCGTGTCATCAATCGCTTCGAACCCCCCATCTATGTGTTGTTCTTTACGCTGGCCGGTGCTCATTTGAATTTGTCGGCCTTGATTATTGCCGGATGGGTGGGGTTGGTCTACTTTATGTTGCGGGCTGCGGGCAAGTTGGCGGGGTGCAGCCTGGGTGGTTGGCTTGCCAAGGCCCCGGCGGTGGTGGCCCGTTACCTGGGGTTGGCCCTGATACCTCAGGCAGGAGTGGCCATCGGGCTCATTTTTCTCATCCGAGGGGATGCGGCCCTGGGGGGCTATGCCTCCGTGATCATCCCCGTCGTATTGGGGAGCGTGGTGTTGAGTGAAATAACGGGTCCGGTCTGTGCCCGGGTGGCGGTGGAGCGTGCCGGAGAGGCTGCCGTAGGATGTGACGTGCTGAGGTCTTCCGGCTCTCCTACGACCAGCGAAGGCTTTCAATCTCTTGAAATGGATGATATAAAACTGGTGCCGTGGGACTGGAGCCGACTGCAGGCGGCCGATAATAGGTATGGACAGGTCATTTTCGGGGTATCCAACTCAAAAACCAGCGCAGGTCTGGCCCGGTTTGCCACGCTGATGGCGCATTATTATTGTGCGCAACCCACAGGGGTACATGTTCTGCCGCCGAACGGGAACCGTCCTCAAGAGCCGGAAGAGGCGTGTGAGGAAATCCTGTCGTGTGTGAACACCGAGGTAAAGTCCCTGGGGTATGAAGGGGACACAAAAGTGGTGCATAACGCGGATGTGGCCGAGGGGCTCCTGTCCGTGGCGCAATCGGAGAAGACCTGGGCCATCGTTCTGGGCCATCCTGTCACGGCAACGGTTCAGGAATTCAACCGGATCGTGGAGACAGTGGCCCGGGAGGCGCCCTGCCAGGTTATTATGGTTCGTCTTTGTGGGGTGATTCATACGGAGCGTATTTTGGTCCCTGTGGTAAACCTTGACAATCTCAAATTCCTTGGCGAAGTGGTTCGGGCACTGAGCGGTGTGGGTGAGCATATTATTACCCTGCTGGCGCTGGCGCACTCGGACGCTCTTGAAGAGGAGATGAGAGAGGCCGAAGAATTTCTTGAAGACTGGGTAGAGAAGGAGCACCTGGTCCCGTATGTCCGGTGTCAGGCTGTGGCCACCGAGGCCCGCGTTGAGGCCGTCTTAAACGAGGCCGAAGACCATGATGTGATTGTCATGGCGGCCGCCCAGATAAGAGGGTTAAAGCGACTTTTCTTTGGTTCCCTGGCAGAAGATGTGGCGCAGAACTGCCGAAAGACCATGCTCATTGTGCACGACTGAATGTGTCTGGCCGAGTCCATTTCCAGTTAATTGGGGAAAACTGCAGGTGGCTTCAATCTGTATGGATGTATGATGAATCTGCATGCGGGCAAAAAAGTGATGACGATTGCCAATAAGAGAGGACAATAGACCATGCCTGATAATCTGGAATCCTTTGTAAAGAAGCTGCAGTCCGAGGGCGTGGAGGCCGGGAAGGCGGCGGCTGAGAAACTGAAAAAGGAAGCCGAGGAAGAGGCCGAAAAGATTATCTCCCGTGCGCGTGAAGAGGCAGATGAGATCATTCAGAAGGCCAAGGCGGGTGCGGAGAAACAGCAGAAAAATGCCCAGTCTGAAATGGAAATGGCTGTAAGGGACGCTGTCCTGAGGCTTCGAGAATCCCTGAAAAAGGCGCTCAGCCGCCTGATCAGCTATAGGGTAGAAGAAGACTTCAAGGACACCGGTTATTTAAAAGAGATCGTGAGGGAGGTGGTCTTGACGTACACCAAGAAGGATGCGGATCCGGATGGCCAGGTAGAGATCGAGGTATCCGAAGATATCCAGGACGATTGGATTCAGACAACGATGACGGATCTTTCAGAGCAGCTTCAAACATCAAAGGACCATATTAAGATTGTGGCCTCGCTTAAAAAGACCGGGTTCGACTACCACTTGCAGGATGGGACCGTTGAAGTGAGCCCCGATTCGGTGACCGAGCTCCTCTTGGAAATGGTAAATCCCCAGTTGCAGGAAATCATCAGCCGGGCAGTAGCGGGCACATCCGACGAAACGCCTAAAAAAGAAGTGGATGATACGGAGGCTGATGAAAAAAGAGACGCCTGAGGGCGGCCGGTTCGCCTGGGGGCGTCTCAGCCGGTGAATGAGAGGTCGGAAATATAGATTATGGCCCAAAGACACTACCATCTTCTCTGCGCATTAAAGAACTTGAGGGGATTTAAGAACACGCCCCCCCTAGGAAAGAGGGCGTTTATTTCCATTGTGCGCGAGTGCAACGGCCCCGAACCGGCTGTTCGGGTGCTCCTCCTTTCGGACGATCTGCTCCAGCGCGAGGCGGTTTTGTCCGGAGAAATTGAGCCCGAAGAAGCAGACCTGGCCGTTCTTTCCACGTCAGAGGTCACCGATGCCCGGGGATTGCCCTCTTTTCTCATGTCAGGCGAATCGGCGGAGCAGGAGGTGTCCGGACGGTCGCCTGCAGTAGATGCCATCTGGGACGCCTATTTCTCCCACGCCGCCGATGTGGCCGAACGCCTGAGAAGCGCCTTTCTCGACGAATGGGTGGCCTATGAGGTGGGCCTGAGAAACGCCTTGGTGAGAACCCGTTCGGAGACGTTGGGCCTCGATGCAGGTCCGTATCTCGTTGCGGAGGAACTGGGAAAGTCCCCAGCCGGTTTTGCCCGGGAATTGGATGAGTGGAAACGGGCGTCCAACCCCCTCGAAGGGCTTGAGTCCCTGGAGCGGCTGCGGTGGGCCTGGATCACGGAACATGATGCCTGGTATCAATTTAATGATGACGAAGTAATTGCCTATGGCGCCAAGCTCATGGTGCTTATCCGATGGCAGCGCATTATTCAAGGCAAACCGGGCAGTGAGGACGAAGCGGCCTGAACGCACCTGAGCCGTAACCCCTTTCATAGTTGAGGACTTGTTTTGGAAGGACGGATTGTATCTGTTTTTGGGAATATGGTGATTGCCGAAACCGAAGGCGATGTGGTCAAGAATTCCGTGGGACTCTGTCGTCGGCGAGACGGGGTCTCGCTCTTGTGTGAAGTGATCCGCATTCGCGGGAATCGGGCGGATTTGCAGGTATTCGAGGAGACCCGGGGCCTGCGTGTGGGGGATCGGGTGGCCTTCGGAAAAAACATGCTCTCCGTCACACTCGGACCGGGCCTGTTGGGTCAGGTCTATGACGGCCTCCAGAAGCCGCTGCCTCCCCTGGCGGAAAAAACCGGCTATTTTCTGACACCGGGAACCGGTCCTATACCATCGATGATCCCATCGCCGTGCTCAAGGATTCGGAAGGGGAGGGGCGGGAGGTCCGCATGCAGCAGACCTGGCCGGTCAAACGTCCTTTGCTGGTTGCCAAACGGCGGTTCAAACCCACCGAACCGTTGGTGACCCGCGTGCGCATCATCGATTCCCTGTTTCCCGTGGTCCGTGGCGGGACCTATTGCATCCCCGGTCCGTTCGGTGCGGGCAAGACCATCCTCCAACAGGTGACCAGCCGGAATGCGGAAGTGGATATTGTGATCATCACCGCCTGTGGGGAGCGGGCGGGCGAGGTGGTGGAGACCATTCGAGAGTTTCCAGAACTCGAGGACCCGCGCACCGGTAAGAGCCTTATGGAGCGGACCATCATCGTGTGCAACACCTCCGCCATGCCCGTGGCTGCGCGCGATGCCTCCGTCTACACCGGGATTACCTTGGCGGAATATTACCGTCAGGCGGGCCTGGATGTTCTGTTTCTGGCCGACTCCACCAGCCGATGGGCCCAGGCCATGCGAGAGATCTCGGGACGGTTGGAGGAAATTCCGGGTGAAGAAGCATTTCCTGCCTATCTCGAAAGCCGCATTGCCGGGTTTTACGAGCGGGCGGGCATGATTGAGCTCAAAAACGGGAAGCGGGCCTCGGTTACGATTGGCGGCACGGTCAGCCCGGCCGGCGGAAATTTTGACGAACCGGTCACCCAGGCGACCCTGAAGGTGGTGGGTGCCTTTCACGGGCTGAGCCGGGAACGGAGCGACGCCCGACGCTATCCGGCCATCGATCCCATGGACAGCTGGACCAAATACGAAGGCATCATCGATTCGGAAAAGGTGAAATGGGTGCGTTCCCTGTTGAGGCGGGGGGATGAGGTGCGACAGATGATCACCGTGGTGGGGGAAGAGGGGACCCCCATGGACGACTTTACGCAGATGCTCAAGGCCGATTTTTTCGACGCCTCTTATCTCCAGCAAAATGCTTTCGACGCGGTGGACGGCGCCACGCCCCGTGAACGCCAGCAGTTTGTCTTTGACAAGATCTTTGAAGTCCTCCATCTCAACTTCGGTTTCAAGGATAAAGACAAGGCCCGGGAGATCATGGTTCGTATCGGGAGCCTCTTTCGGGACTGGAATTATGCCCCGTGGGATCCCGCGGTAATCTCCAGAGATGAGGCACAGAAACAGGGCGGTGAGGCCTCGGATTTTATGAAGATGCTGGAAAAGATCGATGAATTTATCCGGACCAAGGGGGGAATGGCCGACAAAGAGCAGGAACGGCAACGGCAGGAGCAGGATGACAAAGAGAAGCAGAAAAGCGCGTTTTCCAAGCGGGTCAAGGGGATGAGAACCGATGCCAGGCCCAGAAGCAGAAAAACCCTGTCCGGTGAAGACTCGGACTGGGAAGAGCAGGATTCCGGAGAAAGTGACCAAAATGACTGAAGTGGCCTATAATGCCTAATGGAGGCCAAAGGGCTCAAGCAAATTAGTGCCCAGTGTTCAGGTTTCAGGTCCCAGCAAGTAATTCCGTCGGGGCAGGGCTGGATTCCCGCCTTCGCGGAATGAGGCGTGTAGAGACTTTTTGCGAGGGCGTCAAGATTAAAGATCAACCTTTCACTATCCGGTGACCGGCACCCAGGAACCCGAACACACCGAGGAACGTCGATATGCGAAAGTATTATGATGAAATCACCCGGATTGCGGGCAACGTGGCCACGGTTCGAGCCAAGGATGTGGGGTACGACGAACTGGCGATCATTGACACCATGTTCGGTCCATCTCTGGCCCAGGTGATTCGCCTTGAGGGGGATGAGGTGAGTTTCCAGATTTTTGCGGGCACCGAGGGCGTGTCCACGGGGGACCGGGTTCGATTTCTGGGGCGGCCCATGCAGGTGCCCTTTGACGATGCCCTGCTGGGTCGCGTGTTCGACGGTTCGGGAAACCCCAGGGACAACCGGCCGGCCATCAGGGAAGGGATGATCGATATCGGCACGCCGGCGGTCAATCCGGTCAAACGGAGACGTCCTGATCAGATGATCCATACGGGCATCCCCATGATCGATGTGTTCAACACCCTGGTGGAATCCCAGAAGCTGCCTATCTTTTCGGTGGCCGGGGAACCCTACAATGATCTCCTCTCGCGAGTGGGACTCCAGGCGGATGCGGACGTGATTCTTTTGGGCGGGATGGGGCTTCGATATGATGACTATCTGACATTCCGGAGCACCTTTGAGGAAGGCGGCGTTCTGGAACGGACCATCATGTTTATTCATACGGCCGCGGATCCGGTGGTGGAGTGCCTCCTCATCCCGGATCTCTGTCTGGCCGTCGGCGAGCAATATGCACTTCAAGGGAAGCGTGTGCTGGTGTTGCTCACGGACATGACCGCCTTTGCCGATGCGCTGAAGGAGATCGCCATTACCATGGAGCAGGTCCCCTCCAACCGGGGTTACCCCGGTGATTTGTACACCCAGATGGCCCGGAGGTACGAAAAGGCAGTGGACTTTGAGGGGGCCGGTTCCATGACCGTGCTGGCCTGCGTGACCATGCCGGGAGACGATGTGACCCATCCCGTGCCGGACAACACCGGCTACATTACTGAAGGACAGCTCTATCTCCGTAACCGGCGGATTGAGCCCTTCGGCTCCCTGTCCCGGTTGAAGCAGCAGGTGAACGGGGACACCCGGGACGACCACCGGGCCATCATGGATGCCTGCATTCAGCTCTATGCCCAGTGCGATGACAGCCGTGAGAAGCAGGAAATGGGTTTTGAAATGTCTACCTGGGATGAAAAACTCCTGAAATATGGGTCCCTTTTTGAGCGGAAGATCATGAACCTCGACGTGAATCTTCGCCTCTTCGAGGCACTGGACCAGTGTTGGGAAATCCTGGCCCGGTGTTTCGCTCCGGAGGAGACCGGGATTCGAAACACCATTATTGAAAAGCACTGGCCGGATAATTCGTGACAATTCAGACGTGCTGCGCTAACCCGGCGATGGATTCAGGATGAAAGGATTTCGGTGGCAAGGGCCAGGAAAAAAATCAAACTGACGTGGGCCGAACTCAAAAACCAGCGAAACGCACTGGAGCGATTCGAGCTCTATCTCCCCACCCTGCAGCTGAAGCAGCAACAATTGCAACTGGCCCTGGGACAGGTGCAACAGGAATATGAGAAGGTCCTTGCCGAACTCAGAAATATGGAAGCGGCCCTCTCGGCATATGAGCCGCTTTTTCGGGACAGGGCAGGGATCAACCTGGAGGAAATGGCTGGGCCCCAAGAGGTCAAAACAAGCGTGAAAAATATGGCGGGGGTTCGCGTAGAGGGGTTTGAGTCGGTTTCATTCTCCGAATCGGTCTACAGTCTTTTCGGCACGCCGCCCTGGGTCGATCAGGCTTTGGCGGATTTGAAGCGCCGAAACCGGTTGATTGCCTATCTCGAACTGGTGGAGACACAAATGACCACGCTGCAGGCCGAACTCAAGAAGGTTTCTCAGCGGGTCAATCTCTTTGAGAAGATCATTATTCCGGAAACCCAGGAAAACATCCGGCGGGTCCGTATTGCCCTGGGAGATGCCATGACCGCTGCGGTGGCCCGGGCCAAGATCGCCAAGGCCAAGCTGGAACTACGGGAACAGAAGAGAAAATCGGAGGGATAGTCACATGATTGTTCCCATGTCGAGAGTATACGTGGTGGCCAAAAAGAGCGATCAGGGTCGGCTCCTGAAAGAACTGGGCAACATGGGGCTTTTGCACGTGGAGGCAGTGAATCCATCTAAGGCCGTACCGGACGAAGCGGCGCTCCAGGACCTGTCGGATCTGGATCGGGCCATTGGGTTCCTGGCGACCATAACGGCTCACAAGGACTTTAAGGAAGTCGATCAGGAACCCATGGAAACGGCCAGGGAGGTGATTCGCACAACCGCGGCTTTGAGGGATGGACAGTCCCGTCTGAAGGAGTTGTACAGAGAGGCCCGGCAACTGCGTCTTTGGGGAGATGTCCGTATTGAAGACCTGAACGCCCTTGGGAACGCTGGGATGGAGGTCCGGTTCTTTGCCGTCCCCGGTGAACAAATGAATGAGTGGGGTGCCGAATGTGTGGAGACCGTGGCATCTTTGAGTGATGATCGTCGGGTGGTGGCCGTGGTGAATCGAAAGGGAGAGATGAACATCCCCAAACGAGCGGAACCGATTCCCATTCCGCCGCGGGACCGGCCATCCATACTTGCGGAAGCCGCTCAGATCGACGGCCAAATCAGGGAGGACTCTCAAAAACTGTCTCTCTTGGCCACCCAGGCAGAGCGACTTAAAAAGGAGCGGGAGATACGGGCCGCGAACATGGCACAAGAGATCACCCGGCGGAGCGGGCTGTTGACCGAAGCCTTGTTTGCGATTCAGGGATGGATGCCTTCCGAAACGACCAAAAAAGCGGCCTCAACGTTAAAAGGACGTCAAATTCCGGCGGCCATACGGGCTCGGGAGGCGAAGGAAGGTGAATCGCCGCCGACTTTGATTCACTATCCGACATGGACGAGGCCGATTAAGGCGTTGTTTGATCTGTTGGGGACCGTTCCGGGTTACCGGGAGATGGATCTGTCTCCTGTTTTCATGATCGCCCTTCCCATGTTTGCGGCCATGCTCATCGGCGATGCCGGGTACGGGTTTCTCCTGGTCTTGGCAGGTGTGCTCTTTTATGGGAAGATCGCTCAGATTGCCGGCAGAGAAAAGGCCCAGCTCCTGACCGTTTTCGGCTTGGCAACCCTTGTGTGGGGTGTGCTGACGGCCAACTATTTCGGTATTTCCCCCGAAACCCTGGCCCGGGCCGGCGGCTTTGTGACCGCGTCTCATGACGGGGCATCCCGTGTCGATTACCAGGGGCTCTGGTCCGGTACCGGATTTTATGCCCGATCGGCCCAGTTCATGCGAATGGTGGCACCCCTGTGGCGGGCGGACCCGGAGGTATACCGATTCCTTATCATCAAGGTCTCTCTCGTAATGGGGTGTTTACACCTGATGGTGGCCCATTTTCAACGGTTCTTGGGCCTTTTCCCGGAC
>JARRPY010000103.1:2945-10965 GCA_037382425.1 Deltaproteobacteria bacterium | reverse complement strand
GATCGTGCTGGACAAAGGTCAGAGAGACGACGGGTTTCAGTCCGATTTCATCCTTTATCTGAGCATTGTGTCTCTGGTAAGCCTGGCTCTCTTTATATGGGTGGAGGTTCATGTGCGCCATCCGGTGGTCGACCTTAAGGTCTTGCGCGACAGGAATTTCTCCACCGGAAGTATCATTATGTTCGCGGGATTTTTGGCCCTCTTCGCGAGCCTGGTACTGCTCCCCCTTTATGTCCAAAAGCTGATGGGCTACACGGCCTTTTGGGCCGGGCTTGTCCTGGGACCCGGTGGAGTGACCGCCTTCATGGTCATGCCGTTGGCAGGCGTGCTCATGCGCAAAGGCGTAAACCCCCGCCACCTGCTGGCCCTGGGTCTCGCCCTTGCGGCGTACGGCGTATGGGAAATGTCCAATTTCAATCTCCAGGCAGACATATGGGCCATCATCTGGCCGCGTGTGGTGATGGGGGCGGGAATGGGTCTTTTCTTTGTCCCCCTTTCCGCCGCCACCTTTGTGACCATTCCCAACGAGAAAATGGGAAACGCCTCCGGACTGTTCAACCTGTTAAGGAATCTGGGAGGGAGTTTCGGTGTGGCCATCAGCACGACCCTGCTTGCGAGAAGAAGTCAACTGCATCAAAATTTTCTGGTGGAGCAATTTACGCCCTCCAGTTCGGTATTTCAGCAATACTACCGGATTGTAAAGCATTTCTTGCCCCATCGATATCCATGGGCCACGAGGGAATCGGTCTATGCCCTGATCTATCAGGAGGTGGTCAGGCAGGCGAGTATGCTGGCGTTCAATGACACCTTCTGGATCCTGTCGTGGGTGACCGCCGGTCTCGTCCCCCTGACCTTTTTACTGAAGGGATCGGAGAAAGGGCAACGGCCCCCCATGGCGCACTAAATTATCACGCTGAAAGCCGTCGCGCTTTGTTATGAACGAATCAGGAAGCGGCTAAACATAGAAGGAGCATGCACACATGACAATGGGGTGGAACATGTATTCTTCATTGGGATGTACTGTTTATTTTGGTTTTGAATAAGGTGTTCCGATTATTTATTTTATCGACCGGATTGACTAAGGTTGAGAAAAACATCAATGAAAAAAAGCAGCTAAAAACTCGGAAATCAATGAAAGACAATACCAATTATGCGGTCATTTTTGATATGGACGGCGTTCTGGTCGATTCGGAGCCCGTCATTAATGCGGCGGCCATCGCCGGGCTAAAGGAATTCGGCGTTAACGCCGAGCCAGATGACTTTACCCCGTTTGTCGGGGCGGGCGAGGATCGGTACGTTGGCGGTGTCGCCGAAAAATACGGCCTCACATATAGAAAAGAAATGAAGAAACGCGTGTATGACATCTATCTGGACATGGTCGACGAAAAACTGCGTGTCTTTAAAGGCGTCAAAAAATGTCTGGCTCTTTTAAGGGATAGGGGCTTTTCGCTTGCGCTGGCCAGCGCCGCCGACAGGATTAAAATAGATGCGAATCTCAGAGTCGCCGGGGTGTCGCCGGACGTTTTTCGAGTTATTTTAAGCGCGGATGATGTAAAAGAGAAAAAACCGTCGCCCGAGATGTACCTGAAAACGGCTAAAAACCTCCGCATTGCTCCTGAATACTGTATTGTTATAGAAGATGCGGTAAACGGCGTTAAAGCGGCAAAACGCGCCGGCATGATGTGTATCGCCCTTACGCATACCTTTTCAGAGCAGGAGCTGATAACGGCCGGAGCGGATGATATCTGTTCTGAAATGGGGGAGGTCTGCAAGACCATCCTTGGACGCCAGCGATGAACAAATCCGTCCACATGGGAGGATACCGCCCAGATGACCAAGCTGTCTTCTTTCGATTCAATCGCTCCCCTCTATGATCTTTTTGCTTCCCTGTTCCGTCGGCGGATTCCGGAGCAAATCGCATCCCGTCTGCAGCCCGGAGATAGGGATATGGTCTTGGATCTGGGTGGCGGCACAGGCTATAACTCCGCCCGGATCGAAGGGGCTTGTCGCCGGGTCATCGTTCTGGATATATCATTTGAGATGCTCAGGCACGCAAAAAAATACCAAAACCTGGGCCTGGTCGTGGGGGATGCTCGGAAGCTGCCGTTTAAACCCAAGACGTTCGATGTCATCCTTGCCGTGGATTCTATCCATCATATCGGTGATTACACCGGGGTTTTGAGGGAGGTCGGGAGGGTCGGGAAGCATAAACTCTTGGTGGCCGAGTTCTGCGGAAGGACCTTTCTGGGGCGACTGCTCACCACCCTGGAGCGCTTCTTTTTCCCGGTCGTCTACATGCGGCCCGATGACTTCTGTCGGGACGCCTCCCGATTAGGGATACCGGGCGCTTACGACTATATAAGCGGATTCGAATACTTTTTCTTGGGCAGGATTCAGGAAAGCGTTCCATGAAGCCATGTGATCGCGAGGGAAATTAACCGCCATGGAATACGTTCGTCCCTTTCTCCTGGAGTATGGATACTGGGCGGTATTCGCGGCAATCCTGCTCGAGGATTTCGGTTTGCCGTTGCCCGGGGAAACCCTATTGATTACCGGTTCCATATTGGCGGCCCAAGGGGACATGCATATCGTGCCTCTACTTCTCTTCGCATGGGCGGGCGCTGTGCTGGGGGACACCATCGGATACGGGCTGGGCCGTTTCGCGGGCCGGCGCCTGGTACTCAGGTACGGCCGATATGTGCTCATCACCCCGCACCGGCTGGATCATGCACGGACACTGTTCCGGAAACACGGCGGGATGATCGTGGTGGTGGCGCGTTTTTTTGAAGTACTGCGTCAACTGAACGGAATTGTCGCCGGTACGGTGGACATGCCCTGGTGGCGATTTGTGTCATACAATATGCTGGGTGCCGTCCTTTGGGTCTGTTTTTGGGGCATTCTCTTTTTTGAAGCCGGAGACCGGGCCAAAGCCATCCTCGGTTCCTTCAATAAGCTTGAAGTCTTTATGATTATTGGTCTGGTCATTGCCGGGATAATCGTGGTCTTTTTCGTACTCAGGAGGTCACTCGAAACGAATCGGACAGGAAAATAATTCTGGTTAGGCGACCCCTTCTAAAGGTGGACCCGGAAAGGGTTTACGGTTCCGGCAAGGACAAGGTGCTGGACTAACGGAGCTTTCCGAGGGCTTGCGCTATGCCGTACAGACGTCACTCACTTACTGCATGGTGCGAATCAAAAAAAGAACGACAAAAATGCCGATGGCCGAGGTGATCAGCGCGACAAAAAGCCCGAGGGAGATGCCGGGCCCGGGTCTGGTGTCGGTGCGACGACGATATCGAACCGCAAAGCGCCAATACCGCAGGGCCGCGGTCACGTTGCCGACAATACCCAACAGCACCAGCACGATGCCGATCCAGGACGAAAAAAAGTTCTCGTGCCAGTTCTCCGGATGATTCGGCTTCAACTGTTCCAAAAAAAGGCCGAACCGGTCCACCACGAAGCCGAGGGCCATCAATCCCAGTCCCACCCGAATCCAGGTCAAGAGGGTTCGTTCCGCTGCAAAATAGACCAGTCGATCTCCTGAAGTTTCGCGTCCGGTGTCCTTCTGCTGGGTCATGGCTATCCTATGGGTGCCACAAAAAGGTTCCGAGTTCTATTTTGTTATCCTTTCCGGTTCCCGAGAGCCGATCTTAAGAAGACATGATGGAAGTAACGGGGGCCGTCATTTGGAACCGGAAGACCCGTATAAGTCGTCAGCTCTTTTCTTGAACGCCGCCAGAATCTGCTCCATGGCCGTTTTGAACGCCGAATCAAACAATGCTTCCAGTTTGTGTTGGGCAAACTGGAAACGCAAATCGAGGGTGACCCGGGTCTTTTGGGGGCCTTCAGCACTGAAGCGCCATGCGCCTTCCAGCCGCTCAAAAGGGCCCTCCACCAATTCCATTTGGATCGCCTCGCCGGGTTTATGGTGATTGCGAGTGGTAAAACTGGTTCCTATCAATCCGAAACCGACGGTGAGTTCCGCAATCACCTCGTTTTGGCGCGCTTCCTTTATTCGGGATTCCTTACACCAGGGCAAAAATTCCGAATATCGTTCCACATCGGCCACGAGGGCGTAGATGTCATCCGGAGAATAGGGGATCACCTCGGATTTTTGAATATGATGTGTCGGTTTTGGGTTTCCCATGTGAAATCATGCCACCTTGACATTGGCATGGTTTTCCCATATGCCGTGAAGGTTGCATTTGATCTGCACAACCAGGGAAATCGACTTTCCTTTCATGTCCTCCCCCCAAAGCACATTGAATCTCGCCGCAGCCTTCACAGACCCGTGGGAACGGAAAATTACGTTTCCCGCCGGTTCATTGCCGATATTCAGCTGCAAATATTCGATCCAATGGGCCGGTCCCATGGGATGAGGCGCCCGGCCGATATCCACTTCCACCGGAAATACGTCTCCGGCCTTCACGCGGTCCGGTGCCTTAATGACCGGCGAGTGAAGCATCTCCAGCCCTTTCTCTTCCCCCGGTGTCTTGGCGCGATTGATGTTCTGAAACAGGGACTTGTTTACTTTATCAGGGTAGTATTCTTTGGCCGATACTATACCCCTATCGAGCAGCAGTACGGCGCCGCCCATTAGGGCGGTTTTGATTGCCTGTCTTCTGTCCATGATCATCCCTCCTTTTTTGGGCATATCGCCTCGGCAGAATTCACTATAGGGGATTTCAGCATTGCACGAAGGAACCCATCCTCTCCCCTGGCTGAGCAGATTTAAACCAATCCTTCCGGTTTTGTCAGGTTCGGGTTCTTGGCGCATACATCGTTCACCGCCTCTTGAAGTGTGGTCATCTTCACCCCGAGCTCGCGGCACATGTCCTCGGCCGATATGCCTGTCTCCAGATAGGATACCAGTCTCTTTTCATCGATCTGTTCCCCTACGTCTTTGCGATCCATTGGCGTCTCCTCCTTTCCCATGAGGTTTGTTAACCATTTCCAAATTAGTGTAACGTGTCGACCGAGGCTATGGGGTAGGAGATGCATTTTAGGTCAAAAAATCGTGTACAAGGGATGAGGACAGGATCGTATACATCCACTTCTCGATGGCCCAAAAAAGGTTTTTCGAACCATATTGAATACTTAACTTGATTTGAAAGGAAAGGGATGGGGAATCATCCCGTTTCTTTTTTCTGGACAAAAGGGAGGGTTATCAAAAAGGTGGTGCCTTTACCCGGCTTGCTTTTTGCGGTAATTCGTCCGCCGTGGCGCTCCACGATTCTCTGGCAAATGGCCAAGCCCATGCCCGTGCCTTCATATTCATGACGGCCGTGGAGTCGTTCAAAGGGTCTGAAGATTTGGTCCACGTACTTTTCTTCAAACCCGATGCCGTTATCCTGAACGCGAATCTCGCAATACTGGGATGAAGCCGTATCTGATCCAAGAGGAGATGTGCTCTCGATACGTATCCAGGGCGTCTGGTTTTGGTGATGAAACCGTAAGGCGTTGCCGATGAGATTCTGGAACAGTTGTATCATTTGAATTGGATCTGTTTCAATTCTCGGGAGTTTTTCCACGGTAATTGAGGCCCCTGTCTCCTCTATTTTGAGTTCCAGGTTGTCCAGAGCTTTCTGTACAATCTCATTTAACTCGGCAGAGGTATACGGAGAGACACCTGTTGATAAACGGGAATAGGCAAGGAGGCTTTGCACAAGCGCTTGCATGCGGCGAGCAGCGTTGCGCATGCGCTTTAGATAATCTTTGGCCCTTTCAGAAAGGGTTTCACCTGCTTCGTTTTGGAGCAATTCCCCGAAGGTCTGAATCTTGCGCAACGGCTCCTGTAAATCGTGGGAGGCGACGTAGGCGAACTCCCGCAATTCCCGGTTCCGCCAACGGAGTTCGGCGGTTCGCTCCTGAACGCTCACTTCCAGCTCGTCGCGGGTACGTCTGAGTTCGTCCTCCATATTTCTTCGTTCGGTGATATCCAGAAATGAGCCCATGAATTGCAGCACGGAACCGTCTTCCCCTCGTTTGAATATGGCATCACGCGAAATACACCATATCCATCGGCCATCTTTAGTCTTGAAGCGATATTCGATTTCGTGAATTTCCCGGTCTGTGGCTGACTTGAGGCGTTCCAAATGGGCGGCCACCTTTTCCTGGTCCTGGGGATGAAAAAGGTTGAAAAATGCCGTTTCACTCATCTCCTGGATCGCCTTGAGGGTATACCCGGTTAGGCGGGTGTACTGGGGATTGATAAACGTATTGATGCCCGACTCCATATCATAAATATAGAGACCGCTCAGCGAAGACTTGACGACGCTGTTCAAAAAGGCCTCGTTTTGTTGAAGGTCCCTAAATAAGACGGCATGGGGACGGCTGATGCCGGTGACGATAAGGGCCCTGTAAATGAGATAATAGGAGATGATCTGGAGGAGATGGCCGGTTTGGTTAAAGAGCCCGTAAACATCCGTGTACAGCGTAAAGAAGAGTTCGGCACCCATACTCACCAACATGGAGGCGATAAGCAACGCCTGTATGTCCGGATCGAAGACTTTTCCCTTTAAAATCAATAAGACGGCGGAAAATAAAAAGATGCCTGAAATCGCGTATTCACTGATTTTTTTAAATGGTGTCAATCCAACACCCTCTATGAAACAATCCGGAAATAGATTCCATCGGAATATGGCCAGAATCAAGATGGCCGTCAGCAGGGTATATCCGGCAATAACCATTTCGTTTCGCAGTCGTCGATTGAGGAACAAAGGGGCGATCAGAAGAGAGAGACTCTCCATGTATCGAGCGGCAATCCACAGCTGTGTGGCCAGATTGGACCCATGGTGAGGGAAAACCCCCATCCCCTGGTAGGCGAGCGTATGGAGAAAATCCAATCCGCCCACGAACAGATAGGCGATACCCACGAAAAGAAGGTAATCATTCTCCAACATGGACCGGGAATTCCAGGCAATGACGAAGATCCCGAACGCAATGAGAATACTGAACCCTTCTACGAGGCTGTGAAAGAGAAGATAATGGTAACGGCCCACGATAAGGAGTCCGCCGATAACTAAAATACTCAGCAGGATCAGGCGGTATCTGGAACGTGTATATCGGACGAGTGAGCGCATCCTTTAAACCCTTTCAACGGGAGTTACGACGCACGGGTTAAATTTTTGGGCGTTTAATGATCACCTGAAGTCATAACAGGAACGTTAGGGAGCCGCGCGCTCGTCCTCTTGGCAGATTTTTCTCATATCTCTTGCGAATTGGATGAATCCATCGAAATCGCTCGGTTTTGTAACGTAATTGGAGACCCCGAGGGTGCGACAGTATTCGATATCCTGCTCTGCACTCGAAGTGGTGAACACCACTATGGGTAGGGAATGCAGAAGTGGGTCCTGGCGGATTTCCCTAAGCGCACTCCGACCGTCTTTTTTGGGCATGTTCAGATCGAGAATCAGGAGGATGGGGGATGAGCTTGTATCCGAATGTCCATCTCCTTTCAGATAGTGCATGAGTTCTTCGCCGTCTCCTACGAACGTTAAAGGGTTGGACACACCGGCAGTTCTAAAAGCCGTTTCAAGGATTAAACAGTCATCAGGATCGTCCTCCGCTATAAGGATCGCGCATTCTCTCCGAAGTTTCACCCCCAAAACCATCGCTTGATTCATTCCCCCTTCAATTTAGAGCGCTCTCAGCTAACAGGAGAAAGCTGAAATTGAGTCACACTGAATATAAATGACTTGCAGGTCGCAGGCTAGAGAATTAAATTATCAGATTTGATAAGTGATTGCAGAAATGCTAAAGACGTTCAGACCGCTACTCACACTCACCCTTATGTGGAGGCCCCAACCCCCTGTACTTTCAAGGTTTGACCTGGTATCTTATAATAAATGCAGGTAGTTGGGGGGTGGAATAATGCACAGTGTTTAAACTCGAATAGATACGGAGGGTCAATGTGGTTGAAAAGCCGACCTATGAGGATCTGCAGCAGCGAATCAGAGAATTGGAGTCGAAGATTGAAAAACACCATGATCTGGAACGGGTAACCGAATGGCTGAACGAT
>JARRPY010000103.1:0-2898 GCA_037382425.1 Deltaproteobacteria bacterium | reverse complement strand
CGATAATATCGCCTCCGGGAACAAGACACTTACACCCAATGAATACAGGGTTGTCCGGAAAGACGGCGAAATTTTATACGTCCGAACGGCAGGGGTTATAGAGCGCAAAGAGGGAGAAGCTCCCAGGGTGTTTGCCACGGTCCGGGATCTCAGTGATCTTAAACGCAAGGAAAAGGCCCTGGTGCGCCGCTCGGAATTCGAGCGATTAATCAGTGAGATATCATCCGAATTCCTGGGGCTGCCCTCCGAGCAGATAGACAGTGGAATCGAAAGGGCTTTGGCCGATATCGCATCCTTTTCCGGGGCGGACCGTGCCTACGTGTTTCTCTTACAAGATGATGGCGTCTTGGTCGACAACACACATGAGTGGTGTGCAGAGGGCATTGAGCCCCAAATTAAGCATCTTAGGAAAATCCCCCTCGATGAGAAACTCCCCTGGTTTGCCAAGCATTTTAGAAAAGGTAAAGTCTTACATGTCCCTGATGTGGCTCAATTACCGACCGAGGCCCGGCTCGATCGAGCGCATTTCCAAGCCCAAAATATTCTCTCCATGGTTGTGGTGCCCATGCTTTTGAAAGGCCGTTCAATCGGCTTCTTGGGCTTTGATTCGGTACGAAAATACCGCACCTGGACCGAGGACGACCGGGCTTGCGTTTGGTCGGCCAGGTCCTGACCAACGCCATCGAACGTAAGCGATCACAGGAAGCACTGCGCGAAAGCGAGAAGAAATATCGAAGCATATTCGATAATGCGCAGGTGGGGATGTTTCGAACGCGTATGGGCGATGGAAAGGTGGTGGATTGTAACGATAGATTCGCCAAAAACTATGGCTATGAAAGCAGACAGGCCTGCATCGAAAATTTTGACGCATCCGAACGCTACGTGGACCCTGACGACCGTAAAAAGACATAACCCCGAATTTGAGGGAGAAGATGCAAATTTGTAGAGGCTCATACACCTATCCCGGACACAGGCGTGTATGGGCTTTTCTTATTTTGCTGATATTCAAAAATATTGCCTGAAACCGGGGATCGATTATTTTGGCGCAGAGGGTCATATTCATCGCTTCAACGTCCAAAGCCGTTAACTCCGATTCCAAGCAATGATGCTTTCCGAGCCTAACCGGGGATTAACCTCACTCCTGCAAGACTGAGGGCAGCCATGAACGAAAAACCTACGTATGAACAATTGGCAAAAGAAATAGCAGAGTTGAGAGAGATAACTTCATTTCAACAACTCCTGCTGAATATGGTCCCGCAATTGGTCTCCTATATTGACAAAAATCACACATTCAGGTTTGCCAATAAGGCTTACGAGAAATATTTCAACGTAGATTCATCTTCAATGATTGGGAAGCATCCTAAAGAGGTTCTCGGAGAAGCGGCTTTTTACGAGGTTTTTAAGAGACATGAAGCTGCCATTTCCGGCCAGGAACAAGAGTATGAGTCTTCATTCCTTTTGCAAAATGGTGAACCCTATCATTTTCATGCTCACTACTTGCCGCATATTGTCGAAGGGGAAGTCGAAGGTTTTCTCGCTGTTGTTCAAGATTTCACCAAGCTCAAAGAGACCGAGGCAGATTTGCAGGACTCTTTACTGAGGCAAAACGAAGCGATAAAGGCGGGCAATGTGGGATTCTGGGATTGGGATCTCAAATCCAATAAGGTTCAGTACTCTAAGGAATGGAAAAGCCAAATCGGATACGAGGACCATGAGATTGGTGATGATTTTGAAGAATGGCGAAGTCGTGTTCACCCCGATGATTTGGCGCCCATAGTCGAGAAAGTGAATCAAAGCATTGCCGAAAAGAGGTTACATGATAGAGCAGAATTCAGGTTCCGCCACAAGAACGGTTCCTATCGATGGATTCTGGCGCAGGCCGCTATTCTTCAAGATGAAGAAGGCAATCCGGTACGAATGCTGGGTTCCCATATCGATATTACGGATCAAAAACGATTGGAGGAAGAGCTAAGGAAGAACGAAAGACTGCTCAAGGAAGCCCAGCATGTGGCCAAGATTGGACACTGGGAACTGGATTCGCCTTCGGGAACACCCCTGTGGTCGGAAGAAATATTCCATATTTTTGGCCTTGATCCAAAAGATAGCCCACCCTCTTTTAAAGCGCACCGAGACATTGTTCATCCTGAAGACTGGCCCTCTTTGAATCGTTCCATTCAAAGACTCACTACCCATGGAACACCGTTTGATATCGTATTCAGGATTCTGAGATCGAATGATGAAACCGGCTGGATGCATGCCATAGGGGTAGCAGACAGAGACGAAAACGGCCGCGTAACCCGGATGTTCGGAACGGCTCAAGACATCACCGAGCTTAAACAAGCAGAGGATAAACTGCGGACCTCTGAGCTTTGGCTGCGCAGCATCTATAGTGCTTTGGATGAGGGTGTTTTGGTCCTTACAGGGGATAGAAAACTGATGAGTGCCAATAAAGCGGCTCAGCGGATTTTCGGATATTCATCAGATGAGCTTTTCAACCATAGCGCTGAAATATTGCACGTTGATCAAGAACATTATGAAGAATTTGGTCGACGCATCAATGAGTCATTTGATTCAAACAAAGCGGCTCACTTTGAATTTGAGTTAAAGAGGAAAAATGGGGATGTATTCCCGTCTGAACACACCGTTTCACTATTGAAGAACGAAACAGATGAGTCGGTGGGAATGGTTAGCATTGTTCGCGATATTACTGACCGAAAGAATGCAGAAAAAGCTCTAAGGCAGAGCCGAGACCGACTCAATACGCTGGTAAACAACCTGATCGACTCGATTGTTGTAACGGACAAAGAAGGAACAATCCAATTCGTGAACAACGCGGCATGCGAGCTTTTGGGACGGAAGAGGGAGGTGCTTATCGGCACTGCACTTGGCCTGCCCATG
>JARRPY010000102.1:0-8036 GCA_037382425.1 Deltaproteobacteria bacterium | reverse complement strand
CCCCGGGCTGAGGCGACCGGCAATATAGATATTCACCGCAATGATGACAATGAGAAGCAGCCATACCACAAAACCAAACCCGAATTTGGTGGACAACATGGTGAAAAAGACCGGGAAAAATCCCAGGCTTTTAAACCACAGCCAGTCCGGGCATATGGAGATGATGGAAAACAAGATGAGGATAATGAGAAGCGCACACCCGATCAGTACCTTTGCTTTCATTTTCATGAGACAATCTCCGGGGTTAAATGGTTTGGAAGGGGTCTAACCGAACCGTCTGCGTATGAAGGCTCAATAGACACCTACGGCATGGCAGGAAAAAAACGACCCGGTCCGGATCTTGAATGCTTCCGGACACTAACACAGCGTCTCCCGGAATGCAAACACCGCATGGCCTCATTCATGGTGATTTTGTGCTAAGCAGAAAATGTGCCTTTAATAAACCTATTAGAGGGTTTGAACATGTCGAGAGGTTTTCCCGCTTAAGCGGGATTCAGGTGTCAGAAAAGGACAAAATGCTTTATCCTGAAACCCGAAACCTGAAACCTGGTCATCCCCACGGTCAGCGATCGAAATGGATGAGTTCTCCTTTCAAACTTAGTGACTTGGATGACAGAAGAGAATGACCATCTGAGACCCCGTCATCCTGTTGCAATTGGACCCATCATTCTACGGTCGGGCCAGGGAAGCCAGGTCCTTGTTGAAGGCCTCCGACGTCTCATAGAAAGGCATATGTCCGCTCCCTTCATAGATCACAAGACGACCTTTCGGGAGGGTATCGGCCACGTATCGACCGGTCTTTGGGCCGAAACAGAGATATTCGGAGCGGCCGTTGGCCACCAGCACCGGCACCGTGATGTCTTTCAAGACCCCCGTGTAATCCCGCATCACATAATCCGAGTAGGCGGCCACGGCCTGGGCCGTCGGGGTTTTCAGATATTCCTTCAGCATCCACTCCTGATCTTCGGGCGTCCCCACGCCGTCGTGGAACATGTTGCCGATGAACCGTCGACCATAAGCCACCCGATCTTCCTGGAGGGAAATCATGGCCGTGTTCAGGCCTTCCATATTGTGGCCCTTGAGGGCGTGGGTGTTCCACGGCTCCGGGGACAAGGGAAACGGCGTCATCTCCACCAGGGCGAGGGCCGACACCCGGTCGTCCCCATAGGCCCGCCAGTAGTCGAGGACCACCGGTCCGGCCATGGACCATCCCGCCAGGGTGGCACCGGTGATATGGAGGGATTCGAGCACGGCTCGCACATCCCGGGCATATTGGGGAACCGTGTGACCCTGGAGCGCCTTGCTGGAATGACCGTGAGCTCTAAGATCCACGGCGATGACCGTAAACGCGTCAGATAGAGCGGCCTTCTGTTTCACCCAAAAGGCACTGCTCATGGACCAGCCATGCAGCAGGACGATGGCTGGACGGCCCCTTCCCCAGCTCTCGACGTGGATCAGGCTCCCGTCAGCGATTTCGATTACCGTCTTTTCACACTTCCCATCGGTCCATCTCATGCCCATGTGCCTCCCCTCCTTCTAAGATATCCGCCGACCGACTGTGCCGCTTCACCTCTGTTCAACATAACACAACTGTGGCAGGAGATCATTTTAATTGTGGTTACGGAGAGTTGATCTGACAGTAACAAGAAGTTGATTGGGATTTAAAATGACGATCCACGTGGATATTGAAATGAAAATGTTATTTCCTAGCCTCCAAGTTTGAGCCCGCCGATGGATGAAAGGCCTGATTTGGGTTTGACACCTGGAGACATCCTCCATACAATTTGGCGCTAAACAGGAGAATCATGATCATTTTCGTTAGTCATAGACAGTCACTCTCTGCGTTGAAAAATACCCTTGCATGAACGTCCGAGGGGTGGTATCTGTTAATTTCTCATAGGGAATGTTCGTCCGCCGTTGTCGGTTTCACTGTATCTCCGGTTGCCCTTCCGCCGGGTTAGGCAAACATGATGATGGATAAACTGCCTTACCCTGTATTGACGGATGTTTTGGAAGTCATCAGTACAGCCAGTAAATCTGTGGATGGTAAACTGGTCAGGCAGAAAGCACTGCATGCCTTTTTTCACTCCATCTCCTCAGAAGGGGGGATTTTCTTCCTGCCCGACCGGAGCGGACAATTAACCTCCATCATTCTCAAAAACCTGGAAAAAGCCTACTGTAAATATTATAAAGACTATTATTATCAATTTGACCCTCTGCAGCTAACCCATGGATTGGGTCCCAAAAAAAGGCTGACGTATCTGGAAAAGGTCATTAGCTACGATTCGTTCCAACCCTCCGAGTATTATAACGACTTTCTCAAACCCCAAAAGATCCATCATAAACTCATCGTCAATCTGGTTGCAGAAAAACAACTCTACGGCAGAATTGTATTGACGCGACCCCGGAAGTCCCGTCGCTTTACCGAAAAGGAAATCCGAACGGCTAAAACCGTTTCTCCATACTTAGCGCATGCCCTGGCCCATAACGACCTCAAAAGAAAGGTAAGATTGAAAGGGAGTATTCTCGATCATATTGAAGAACAATCGTCGATCGGGATGATTCTGCTGGATGAAAGCCTGAACATTATCTACAAGAATCCGAAAGCGGGGGAGATATGTGGCAGATTCAGCGAGACCGGGGCCGGTTTTACGGACACTGATCCAATATCTTGCCGGTTTTTAGCAGACTGCGGAAAAATTAAGGCGGATTTGAAGAAATGCCCCGCCGGCGGGATTACGATTCCAAGGCACAGTGTGGTCAACGGTCCGAATCAAACCCGTTTTTCGCTCCTATCAAAAGCCCTCGACCAGGATTTCAGCTGTGAAGGGTCGCAGTTGTTCATGGTTTCCATTCAAGAACAGTCGCCCGCAAAAATTGATCCGCAGTTCCTCATGGATACATTTCACCTCAGTAGCAGAGAAATTGAAGTGGTCGATCTCCTTTTTTTGGGATTGAAGAACACACAAATAGCGGGAAAGTTGTTTGTCAGTGAAGTCACCATCAAGAAACATCTTCAGAACATATATGACAAAGTTGGCGTCAACAACAGAACCACATTGATCAATCGAGTATTGACCGGATAACATTCCCTTGCCTATTGTCCATGTCATGCATTTCCTCGGTGCGCCAACCGCATCGAGACCTTTGAAAAACGCCCTCTTTTGCCCAATCTCAGCGTTGCGTTCGGATTTTAATCCTCAAAATATGAAGTATATATCTGCGGTTAAAATCCTCACACGCCTTGACCTTGAACAAAATTGAACATTTTTCATGGGTCTCGCATCTTAAGTAAGTCCAAAACGCATTTCCGGCTAAAAAAGTATACTTTCGTATAATAGACAAGCCTTATTCTGCCTGGTAGTTACCATTTAGGTTTCTTTCATCCATTCGCCA
The DNA here is from genome assembly GCA_037382425.1 of Deltaproteobacteria bacterium. GTDB lineage: Bacteria > Desulfobacterota > DSM-4660 > Desulfatiglandales > Desulfatiglandaceae > JAIPDZ01. The sequence goes on along the minus strand of JARRPY010000102.1, from coordinate 4,640 downwards.
CTTTTCCGGTGTTTAGGGATTATACCCCATAGTGAGAGGCATCAGTAGCGAGAAGTATCGATGGTACATCCAGCTTTTCAACAGGCCGCCTCGTGGACATCCCTGCCAGCTTCAGCGTTTTTCTTGATGACTAAAAAGCAAGTCAACAAAAAATAGGAGGAAAAAATGGAAATCAAAGGAGCCGTTACGTTTGAAAAATCGTCTGAATTCCAAATCGTGCCCTTACAACTCAGTGAGCCCAATGACGATGAGTTATTGGTCCGAATCACCGCCGTCGGCATATGTCACACGGATCTGGCGGCACGGGATCAGCATCTGCCCATACCACTGCCCTCTGTGTTGGGACACGAAGGCGCCGGCATTGTGGAAAAGGTGGGGGCCCGGGTGGCCAAGGTCCGGCCCGGGGATCATGTGGCCTTGAGCTGGATGTGTTGCGGCGCATGCAGGTCATGCAGGGCCGGTCGTGATCCCTACTGTGAAAACTTCCTCGCCCTCAACTTCAGCGGAACCCGGCCGGACGGGAGTACCACGCTTCGAAAGGACGACCAGGTTATCCACGGCTCATTTTTCGGTCAATCCACCTTTGCCGATTATGCCCTGGTTGAGGAGCGAAACGTGGTTAAGGTGCCCGAGGATGTCCCTCTCGAAATCCTCGGCCCCATGGGGTGCGGCATACAAACGGGCGCCGGGGCGGTCATCAATTCGCTCGAAGCACGTCCGGGGACGTCCATCGCCATATTCGGAGTGGGTCCGGTGGGAATGAGCGCAGTGCTCGGAGCGGTGGTTTGCGGATGTACCACCATCATTGCAGTGGATCTCAGTCCGGATCGCCTCCAGATGGCCGAGGAACTGGGGGCCACCCACACGCTCAACGCAGAAAAGGTAAATCCCGTAGAAGCGATCTTAGACTTAACCGGCGGAGGTCCCAATTACAGCCTGGAGTGCGTGGGGAATCCATCTGTCTTTCGCCAGGCCGTGGACGTACTGCCCCTTCTCGGCGTGTGCGGTCTGGCGGGCGTCGTGGCCCCGGGCACCGAGGTAAGCCTTAACATGGATCTGATCATGAACGGTCGTACGGTCCGGGGCATTATTGAAGGGGATGCCATCCCGGATCTCTTTATTCCCAAACTGATCGAACTTCACAAACAGGGCCGATTTCCGTTCGATCGGATGATCACTTTTTATCCTTTTGAAGATATCAACAAGGCCGTGGAAGATATGGAAAAGGGACGTGTGATTAAGCCGGTGCTCAAGCTTTCAAGTGATTGATGAGGCACACAAAAGATATGCGATGACGTATTTTGTGATCTAAAGCAAAATTTCAATAGGTGAAGCGTCCATAAAGCAACGAAGAGACAAAGATCATCAAGAGAAGGAGGGCGATATGAAAACGTATCAGATGTTTATAGGCGGCCAATGGGTGGATGCCGTGTCCGGCGAAACTTTTGAAGATGTAAACCCTTACTCAGGAGAGGTTTATGCAAAGGTGGCGAAGGGAAACGCCCAGGATGCAGATCGCGCAATGGCTGCGGCATTTGAAGCCCGCAGGGAGTGGGCGGCCACGCCGGCCATAGCTCGAGCACAGATCCTCAATAAGGCGGCACAGCTCCTGGAAACCGGCACGGATGAATTCGCAGACATATTGACCAAGGAGGGGGGAGGCACGGTTGGAAAAGTCATGTTTGAGATATCCCAAACGGTAGATCTCATTGAGACGGCTGCCGCCGATGGCAAACGAATCCTCGGTGAAACCTTCAATAATGATCCGACCAAGCTTTCCATGACGATCCGAAAACCAAGGGGAACGGTTGTGGCCATTTCACCATGGAATTTCCCCCTCGTGCTCTCCATGTACAAAGTGGCGTACGGTATCGCCACGGGCAACACCGTGGTCTTGAAGCCGGCGAGTGAATCTCCGGTCCTTGGACTCAAGATCGGCGACCTTTTTGAGCGGGCGGGCCTTCCGGCCGGTGTATTGAATGTGGTGACCGGGCCGGGAAGTGTCCTCGGTGACGCCCTGATCGATGATGATCGATGTTCATTTGTCGCCATTACCGGCCAGACGGTTACCGGACGGCACGTGGCGCAAAGGGCTGCCGCCAAATTGAAGCCGTATACCCTGGAACTGGGTGGGAAAAACCCCCTCATTGTGCTTGCTGATGCAGATATTGAATACGCGGTCAAGTCCACTGCTTTCAGCGCCTATCTGCATCAGGGTGAGATATGCATGTCTGCCGATAAAATCATCGTGGAGGAATCTATTGTCGCGCCGTTTACTGAAGCAATGGCCGGTTTGGTGCCTCATCTTCCGGTGGGCGATCCCGCTCTTCCCACCACCTTCATCGGCCCGGTGATCAGTGACAATCAGGTGAAGAAAATCGATGACCATGTGAAAGACGCCGTAGACAAAGGGGCGAAACTCCTTGCCGGCGGCACCCACGAAGGCAGATTGTATCAGCCGACATTACTGGCGAATATCACGCCTGACATGAAAATCTATCACGAAGAGACCTTTGGTCCGGTGGCCTCCATCATTTCGGTTAAGGATGAAAAGGAGGCGCTCGAGGTCGCCAATGATACGACTTACGGTCTTTCAGCCGGTGTCATTACCAGGGATTTGGAAAAGGCGATGTTTCTTGCGGAAGGGTTAGATGCGGGCATGGTCCATGTGAATGATGGCTCCATCGATGCAGACGCATGCTGTCCCTTTGGCGGGTGTAAAGGGAGTGGCATCGGAAGAGAGGGGGGGCGATACTCGGTTGAAGAAATGACCGAGGTGAAGTGGCTCACGATCCAAAAGACAAAGCGGCAGTTACCATTTTAGCGGCGGTAACAAAATCCGTTCTAAGGATCAGGCGAGTAGCAGCCTATCGGAACGGGCTCCTTAAGGCAAGGATCGGTTCTTCCAAAGAGCCAAACTGCTATTGGCCGCAGCAACTTTAATGATCATTATGGAGGTGTACCATGCCACAAAAAGAGGGCGAAACCAATTACAAGTATGAGGATTATGCCGCAGATATGGCCTATCATCGTCTGCCGATAACGGATGCGTTGGTGAATGAGAAAATGAAACTGACCCTTGATTCCGGTACGGTCTTCGATCTCAAATTTACCGCGCTCAATGAGGTGAACTGGCAGAGCCATTCCGAGGATGGCACCGATTGGTGCGAGGTGATAGAGATTGCGACCGATACCTACTATATCGACATGACGTTTGCCCATGCACCGAGGGAATGCCGTACATTTTTCGTCAACACCAAGACACGCCGGGTTCTCTCTGTCCACACCGTTATGCGTGAGGGTGATGTGGGAAAAGAACCGCGTGCGGTTCAGGATTTCCAACCGGGCGTCCTCGGGGATCCGAGCGTTCCTCCGACGGGAATAAAGCCTGCGCCGACCCGCGATTTGATCGGGCTCAGGGCCCTTTACACGTATAACCCAAATCAATGTTTTGAACATATCTATCTCAATAATGAGCGCTATGCGTGGCATTGCATCGTCGGGCCGTTGAAAGGGGAGTCCGATGTCGAGTTGCACATCACTTACAAGTTCGACGTGAACCAGTACATTTTTTCCTGGCGGGAATTCGGGTTGCCGGTTTCCACCGTATTTTTCCATAACTGGGACCAGATGCGGGAGACCGGAAAATTCTTCGCCATTGGTGAAGACGGAACCATCGCCAATACCCCGGCAGGCGCTTTGATCCGAAAACTCTCCGTGACGTTTTATCCAGAAGAGAAACAGCCGCTCTAATCATTCATGGGCCACTCGAAAGCGGTTCAGCGGAGAGGCGAAATGGAATGGAAAGGACCTGACGCGGATCTTGGATAATCAAGGGACACAACCAAGGAGGGAACAGATGGATCTCAAAGGGAAAACAGCACTTATAACAGGGGGCGGAACGGGAATCGGTGCCGCTATTGCCAAGCGGTTTGTCGCGGACGGGGCCAAGATATGTATAACCGGCAGACGGCCGGAAATGCTTGAAAAGGTGGCGCGAACATTGTCCTCAGACAGCGTGACCACCTGCGCAGGAGATGTTTCAAAACTCGAGGACGTCAACCGTATGGTTGAAACGGCGCTCAAATTCGAAGGCCGGCTGGACGTCCTGGTGAATAATGCGGGTATCGATCCGGGCGGGACGGTGACCGATTTGGATGTAGACATCTGGCAGAAGGTTATCGGAATCAATTTGACCGGTTCGTTTTTGGCCATGAAAGCATCCATACCCCATATGATCGAGGGCGGCGGTGGATCCATCATCAACATATCTTCATTGGGCGGACTTCGTTGTCTTCCCGGCATGGCGGTTTATTGCACCTCTAAAGCCGCCCTCAACATGCTCACGAAGCAGGCCGCCTTGGATTATGGGCGATACAAGGTCCGATGTAATGCGGTTTGCCCCGGGGCAACCCGAACGGAAATGCTGGAGGAGGCGCTTACTCCGCTGACAGAAATCCTCAAAACAGACGTGGATGGTGTCTTTGATTGCATCTCATCCAACGTTCCACTCCACCGGGTGGCGACTCCCGATGAAATATCCGGTATCTGCAGTTACCTGGCAAGTGATGATGCTTCCTTCATGACCGGATCCGTTCTTTTGATAGACGGCGGCGCAGCTATGGTAGATGTATCCGGAG